>JBKHIX010000114.1:0-5796 GCA_046538435.1 Thermoplasmata archaeon
TAAATGTAAAAAAATCAACAAAAAGGAATCATGAGGATAGGTTCTATAAGCATATTTATTGCGATCTTGACAAATGCTTCTATAGCTGCTGGTGTATTCCTCGATTCAGTAGAAGTACTGAGAGAAGATGCGATAGAAACGGTAGAACAGGCCATTGCAGAGGAATCTACTCATATCAAAATAAGATCTATGTATGGAATGAGAGAGGAGGACGGATTAAAAATTACTCAATTATATTTACATATGGGATTAGGTCCTGGTTGCCCACCACAAAATCTTTCATATATGTTAATTCATCTTGAAGATTAAAAGAAAGTAGCATATCTTAAGTACCATGATGGACCGGCAGATTCATTACATTATAATGCCACAGTTCTTATCGATCCAGAAAAACAATTCACTCCAGAAAATCCTAAAGTACATACAGGGACAACAATTAAAATATGGATAAACATATCTGCGACAGGATTGATTTTAAAAACTGATACAACTTGTAATCTAGAATTTACCCCTAAATATGGTTCGTCTTCAGTTGAATCGTTTACGACACCTTCAGTGTACAGTAAGAGGATAGTTCATCTCTGGTAGATTATCTGCAAAGATTTATTAACACATTTTTAGTTTAAATCTACGGTGGATTACATGATCGATACTTCAAATAAAGATACTGAAGAAGTTTTAAAGATAGCAAAAGAGTATTGTGATAAAAATGAATTCCAGAACATAGTTGTAGCAACGACTAGAGGAGAAACAGGAAAAGAGGCAGGAAAAATTTTCGCAGAGAAAAATGTAGTGGCAGTCACACATTCTACTGGATTTCGAGATGAGGGTGAACAGGAATTGAAAGAAGAAAATAAAAAAAAGATGGAAGAACAGGGTGTGGATATATTCACAGGACCGATGCCTTTCCACTCATGGAACGACTATTATCGCAAACAAAAAGGATCTATCATGCCTACAACCATCATAGCTGATACTTTACGTTTATTGGGTCAGGGAACGAAAGTATGTGTGGAAATAGTTTCTATGGCTACTGATGCAGGTTTCGTACCACCTGAACCAGTTCTAGCTGTAGCAGGTACAGGTTATGGTACTGACACAGTTCTTCTGATAGAAGGAAGGAACAGCAGAAAATTTTTTGAAATGAAGGTAAAAGAAGTAATAGCAAAGCCTATGGATTTTTAATCAAAATCTCCTTTCCCCTGTCATTTTGTGAAGAAAATAGAGTTATAATTGTCAACTTAAGAAAAACATTTAATAAATAAAATCACCTTTATGTTTCCATAATAACTCTCTCAAAAATGTAATTAGATTATATGGAGGTTAGTATCCCTGAGCCAAAAGAGAAAATATAGGATGGGAAAGCCTTGGTTTAAATCGACTGGTCAGATTCTTGATTACTATCAGGTATCTAAAGAAGAGGGGCTTGATGAGAAAGAAGTGAAACAAAGAAGGAAAGAAGTCGGAAAAAACAAGCTAAGGGAGAGTAAGAGAAAAAGCCGATGGAAAATCTTTGTAGATCAGTTCAAAAGTTTGCTAGTGGTACTGTTATCTGTAGCGGCTATCATCTCTCTCATAATAAATGAGGTAATAGAAGGTGTATCCATCCTTGCAGTGCTGGTTATCAATGCTGTCATCGGTTTCGTCACAGAGGCAAGAGCTGTGAGCTCTATGGAAGCTCTTAGGGAAATGACAAAGATAGATACCCATGTAAGGAGAGAAAGAGAGACAAAAAAGATTCCTTCAGAAGAGTTAGTTCCAGGAGATATTGTCACTCTTCAATCCGGGGACATGGTTCCTGCAGACCTTAGAGTAATCGAATCTTCAAAACTTCAGGCAGATGAAGCCACTCTTACAGGTGAATCAGTACCAGTCAGTAAAAACTCAGAAACGTTAGAAGAGGATGCACAACTGGCAGAAAGAGATAATATGCTATATAAAGGGACCTATCTGACCAGAGGTACTGTTGAGGGCGTAGTAGTTTCTACTGGAATGGGTACGGAACTTGGTCAGATTTCAGAGTCTATCGAAGAGGCTGGAGAAGAAGAGACGCCTTTGGAAAGAAAACTCAATACTCTTGGTCAAAAACTGATTCCGTTGTTAATTATAGTTGCTGGTATAGTAGCTGTTGCGGGTGTTATTAGAGGCATGCCCACATTTTTGATGATAGAAACAGCAATCGCTTTAGCTATCGCTACTGTCCCTGAAGGACTACCAATTGTTGCCACTCTAGTCCTTGCAAGAGGAATGCTGAGGATGGCTAGAGAAAATGCACTTTTAAGCAGACTATCATCTGTTGAAACCCTTGGTTCAACGAATATAATCTGTTCAGATAAGACGGGTACACTTACAGAAAACAGGATGACGGTTAGTAGGTGTGAAGTAGAAGGTCGTTCTGTCGAAGTTACAGGTACTGGTTTGGACACGGACGGAGAATTCGTCTGCAGAGGTGAAGAAAAAGACAAACCGGATGATTTGATTACGAGAGAATGCCTTGAAGTAGGTGTGCTGTGTAATAACGCTTCTTTTAAGGAAGAAGGTGGAAAGAAAGAGATAATGGGAGATCCTTTAGAAGTGTCACTTTTGATAGCAGGGTTGAAGGGAGGCATAGATAGAAATCAACTTCTTGAATCCCTTCCTGAGTCTAGGGAAGTATCTTTTGATCCATCGGTCAAGATGATGGCTACCTATCATGAGAAAAATGATAGATATAAGGTGGCTGTGAAAGGTGCTCCAGAAAATGTACTAGAATCTGCTGATCAGATCATGACCTCAGACGGAGTTATGGAATTAACTCCAGAAAGAAAAGAAAGATGGATGCAGAAAAACGAAGAGATGGCTAAAGACGGTTTAAGGATCATCGCACTTGCTAAGAAAGAAGTTGGAAGTACTGAAGAAGAGACTTATAACAATTTGACTTTTTTAGGGTTGGTCGGTATGATGGATCCTCCTAGAAAGGAGGTCAAATCAGCTATCAAAAAGTGTCAGGACGCTGGTATCAGAGTTGTTATGGTCACCGGTGATCATGCAGCCACAGCTAAAAACATAGGTTACAGTGTAGGTTTGGTCGATTCAGAAGATGTTGATGTGATAGAAGGAAAAGATCTCGAAGATCCTGAAAGTCTTGATGAGGATGAATTCAATCGCTTCGTAGAAGCACCTATTTTTGCTCGTGTAAATCCTGAAAATAAGCTTGACCTGATAGAGATACATCAAAAGAATGGTTCCATCGTTGCTATGACAGGCGATGGAGTTAACGATGCACCGGCTTTGAAAAAAGCAGACATAGGAGTAGCGATGGGGCAGAGAGGTACTCAGGTAGCTAGAGAAGCTGCTGATATGATCCTGCAGGATGATAATTTTTCAACCATCGAAAAGGCTGTGGAAGAGGGCAGGATAATTTTCAGAAATATAAGAAAATTTGTAGTATATCTGATTTCTTGTAATATGAGTGAATTGCTGGCTATATTGTTTGCATCGCTCATAGGTTTTCCGCTCCCGCTTTTACCTTTACAGATCCTATTTTTGAATGTGGTGAATGATGTTTTCCCAGCCTTCGCTTTAGGGGCCTGCGGAAGTAGTGAAAAAATAATGAAGACCCCTCCTAGAGATCCTGAAGAACCGATTCTAACCAGAATTAATTGGACTGAATTAGGATTCTATGGTGTTATCATAGCAGTTGTAACTGTAGCATCTATGGCAGTAGGGGATAGAATGTTTACTGTGAATATGTCACATCATAAGATAATAACTATCTCCTTTTTGACATTGGCCTTTGCTCAGTTATGGCATGTATTTAATATGCGGGAATTGACATCAAGTATTTTGAAAAATGAAGTAACCGAGAATAAATATGTGTGGGGTGCTTTGGGATTATGCGTACTAATACTAGTAGCCGCAGTCTATTTGCCTGGGATTTCATTTGTACTTAAAACCGTTGACCCTGGTGTATCAGGGTGGATATTAATAATCGGTATGAGTTTAATTCCACTGCTTGTAGGTCAGATCGAGAGAAAGTTGAGAGGGCGAATGGAATAGTAATTTTGTAAGACAGCAGTATCAAAAGTTAAAATATAGGTGCAAAAGTAGATTAGATAACTAAAAACACTCTTAATCACCCATAAGTATATATGCGAGCAGCGTTAGGCGTACTTGTAATATAAAATGAAGGAGGTGAACTAGAGATGAAAGGAAAAGTTAAGTTTTTCAATACGATGAAGAATTTTGGTTTTATTCAACCTGAAGATGATAGTGATGATTTGTTCGTTCACATGAGCGATATAGTAGAAGATAGCTATTTAAGAGAGGATGATGAAGTGGAGTTTGATGCAGAAGAAGGAGAAAGAGGCCCTCGTGCTGTTAACGTAAAGAAACTAAATTAAGCGTATTATTTTCTTACACTTGAACTGTAACTTGAAATATTTTTTCAAAAAATTTTTTTCTTTTTTTTAATTTTAAACTAATTAAGAGCAAATTTTATTGTGTTGATAAATTTCTACATAAAAATGATTATATTTAAAAACAGGATCGACCTTCATAAAACCGATGAATGATGAATTTAAGATAGATAGAAAGAAACTTTTAGAAATTGGCAAAGTAAAAAATGAAGATGTCCTAGACATAGGTGCTGGAGATTTAGCTCTGATAGCTGCTAAGGAATTCAACTGCAAAGTAACTAGCATAGATATATCGGAAAAAGTTTTGGAAGAAGGGAATTCCAGGGTCAAGAGAAAGGATTTAACCGATAAAGTCAAATTAGAGAAAGAGGATGCGACAGACCTTTCATACGATGACAATAGTTTCAGCACGGTCATTAGTTATGGAGCACTTCACCACAATCCGAAAGAAAAGAGAAGCAAATTCATAGAAGAAGCTTTTAGAGTATGTAAGAATAAAATAATAATATCTGAATTCAAACCTCAGCATCATATTCATCCCGGGGATGTTCATCCTCCTGTGGACCATGACTGGATGACCAAAAAGCTAAACCAATTTAGTGAAGTGAAAAGATTTTTTGGAAAAGAAAAGATATTGTACATTTGCTTCCTGGATTAAACATACTCAAATGCTTACATTTATAAATGTAAATTATAATATCTAATAGATGATAGGCTCTTGGACTGAAATATTGCTCTTACTTTACGCAATATTCCTAAGCACTTTTCATATATTATGTAAGAAGATATCTGTATGTATCAAAGGGAGCCACATCAAACTTCTCAGTTTTGGTGGTGGTTCATTGCTAGCACTTATATTTCTGGTTCTATTACCAGATGTTGTTCATTTTACACCTGCAATATATGTCTATCCACTTATGCTTCTAGGTTTCGTTATGTTCTTTCTCACTGAGAAATACATGTATCAGCATGTCAAAGATCCAGATCATCTGGAGGAAGAACTGTACCATCTTCATGCTTTAGGTTTCTTTTTAGATCATTTCGCTAAAGGGTTCATTTTAGTAACGATAGTGGATCTGGATCCGATTCTAGGCTTCTTGACAGCAATACCATTCTTCATACACACTCTTTCTTCTACCATAACTTTGGATCAGATACATACCACTTCAGGTAAAAAGGTGGATAAATTTCTATTATCTAGTTCATTCATATTCGGTACATTGGCAGCAATAATGATAGATGTAAGTCATCATGTTGAGAGAGGTGTACTCGCTTTCATAGTGGGTATGCTGTTTTTTATAGTCAGCAGAGACGTTTTACCCAAGAAAAAGGAAGGTAAACCATTTTACTTTTTGATAGGAACATCTTTAGTATTTTTTATATGGTTGTTACTCGAATA
>JBKHIX010000019.1:0-24118 GCA_046538435.1 Thermoplasmata archaeon
CTTGAAGAAAATATCATAACGGGCCCGTGGGGTAGCTTGGTCGATCCTTCGGCGTTCGGGACGCCGGTACCCGAATTCAAATTTCGGCGGGCCCATTTAACCTTAAATTAACTTTGGAAAATATATAAGAAAAAACGAAAAAAGTGTTTGCTGTTTACTCCATCTCCATTCTGGAAGACCAAACTCCCTCCGGAACATCGTCATAGACACTGTTCTCTTCAACATGTCCATCATTTTCAGAAGATTGTTTATTAGTTAACTCTAAGATTTTGTCTTTTCTAAATAACCAGTAGTGTATCCTCCATTCCCTTCCATCGTATAGAGTAGTCTCTTCTCTTTCAGTGGTCAATAAACCTGCATCTTCCAGCATATAAAATACATCTCTATCTTCCTGCTCTAGAATATTATCGATAATTCTATCGCTAAAACCAAAAAAATTCAAGACATGTTCAGCCATCATCTGTGCAGCTTTCCTCTCCATTCCTCTTTCGTCGATACTGTTCTTGATAGCCTTCGTTAAGTCGTCCACATTGAGAGGGGTTGGTTTTCCATCTTGATTTAAATTAGCCATGGTGATCGAACCTATTGAATCTACTTTATAATTGTGTGTCTTTTAGTATATATAAATTTCGAAATTTTGACCTATTATCAGGGTGTTATCCCATATGTTCTCTGATATTCTTCCAATTATCCCTTATCTTTTCGATGGGAATCTCCCCGTATTCGTTTAATTCCTTGAAAAAGTTATGATCGTAACCATTACAAAGTAACTGCCAGTTCTCCCAATGCTCCATGTTTTTCCACTGCCAGGCTGAGTCTAATTCCAAATAATGATATCTTCCATGTTCTTTCCACGATAACTCAATTATTCCAAATTCTACAGCTAATTCATATATGATTCTACCAAGCAATATTGTATCACCAGGAAGTTGGTGGAATTCGTAACCATTCTTGATCATCTTGGGATGCTGCACCCTTATCGAATTAAGTCCTTCCGCCTTTCCTAGAGAAGCATTTGTTTTGTCCATCGTCAAGAAATATATGCCCTTCCCGAGGTCGATATCTTTTAAAAATGATCTAAATTGATCTCTAATTAATGAATCAGCATTCTCTAATTTTGCGGAATCATCTTCTGAAAATCTAAGTTGCTGAGGGTTGGTTTTTCCTATTACGAGTGTAGCTACTCCTGAGTTACCTTTACTTTCCTGAAGTTGATTTATCTCAACTAATGCTCGGAATCCTACACGACCAATATGAGTTAGCCTGCCTTTGTTTTTATGGTTGGCTGCATTTTCGATCTCTTTCATGACTACTCCTGGAACGACTAGAAGAACCCAATTAGGCATCCTTGTATAGGAGTATGGATTTTGATCAGAAATAGCTCCCAGAAGATGTTCGGATACGACAGAATTGTAGAGCATATTTGTGTCTAAACCCAGGATAAGGTCTCTGTTTTTCGCCAATTCTTTAGCAACTTCATCTATTCCATAAGGTTTTATCAAACCACTTCTGCAGAAGGCAGAAGTTAGATTGTTCAAAGTGTCTGTCCTTTCAGCAGTTATTTCTATATTATAGTCCGTAGGGCCACTTCCTATAGAAACTAATTTTTCTGTAGGTCTATCTTTATTATCTGGCTTTGATTTTACTACAATATGCCCTACATTGTTTTTAATTTCAGATAAAGCAAAATGAAGCGAGGGAAATTCGATCAATCTTCCTTTGCTAATAAATTTCTTCCAATTCATTCATGTCACTCATTAAATAATCTTTCAGTCATCCATTCAGCATTAAACTCTTCAAGGTCATCATAATCCTCACCAGTCCCTACGAACATCATTGGTTTTCCTACTGCATGACCTATAGAGAGCGCACCGCCACCTTTCGCATCAGCATCGATCTTTGTCAATATAACACCATCGATACCTACCGATTCATCAAATTTTTGGGCTTGCTCAACAGCATCGTTTCCTGCTAGAGCGTCTCCAACGAATATAATCATATCAGGTTCTACCACTCTTTTAATCTTTTCCATCTCACTCATTAAATTTTGGTTGGTCTGCATCCTTCCTGCAGTATCGATAAGCACTACATCTTTACCTCTTGCTTCTGCATGCTCTATTGCATCATATGCTACAGCCGCGGGATCACTTCCTTTTGAGTGTTTGATTACTTTAACCCCCAATTTATTACCGTGAAATTGAATCTGTTCTAGGGCCCCAGCTCTAAAAGTATCTGAGGCTGCTAATACACAACTATAACCTTCTTCCATCAGCATCTTAGCCAATTTTGCAATGGTAGTTGTTTTTCCAGTTCCATTAACTCCGACAAACATGATGGAAATGGGGTTTTCCCCTTCTTTTATTCCTTCTTTAAAATTGATCTCTTCTACTTTGAGGGCGGATTTTACAGCATTTTTTAGACTGATCTCGATTACATCCTCTATGTCATATTTTCTGCCGACTTTTTTCCCCAATAGGTCTTCTTTAACGTCGTCATGGATCTCTTCTGCTACTGAGTAGGCTACATCAGCTTCTAATAGAGAGATTTTCAAATCATGTAATATATCTTCTAACTTACTTTCTCTTATCTTAGACCCCCATCCATCTACGAAAGCTTCATCAGGAGATTCTTTTATTTCATTTTTGCTAGATTTCGTAAGACTAGTTATCTTTTCTTTTAACTCATCGAACATATTAATTTACCAACTCAGAAATTATAGAAAAGGTTTTTTTATCCCTGAGGCATTTGACCTTGCTGCTGTAATTGTTGATATTCTCTCCTTACTTCGTTTTCAAGCTCCTGAGCTTCTTGTGATATTTCTTCTATCTCATTCTCAAGTTCTTTTTTATTTTCTTTAATTTCGTTCTGTCTTCTATCAAGAATTTCAAAAGCCTTTTCAATATCTCTCTTTGCGGATATATCAGCACCTAATTTTATGAGGACCTCTTCAGTATTGGTAACTTTAGCATGAAGGTACGTATTAGCACCTATAGGAACTAACATCTCAGAACCTTCTTCTTTTTCCATATATTCATTGATCGTTTTCTTAGCGTCCTCATGCTCTTGGATTCTACTTTCCATTTCATTTACTTCTTCTTGCATTACTTCAACTTCATTTTGTAAAGCCTGTAATTCATTTACCTTTCTTTGCAACTCTTGTTGATTAACCATACATTCATTCCTCCATGGATATTCTATCTTTTACTACGAAATCTTCTGCTTCTTCAGGTGGGACTTCTTCTGTTTCATATATTTTTACATTGGTCCGCTGTACTCTGTGCTTACTTCCTAAAACGGAATATATCTTTTCAACTGCATCTTCCTTATTATCCGCTATTACCTCTTTGGCAAACCTTTGCCTTTGTCCTCGTTTGCGCCCCATGCGGAATTTTCCTTTGACTCTGTATACTTTCATTAATTTTACACCTCTTAATCGTATTTATATATGAGTATATTGACGTTATGATGGAGGGGTATTAAAAATTAACCCTCAAGGGTTAACGTAAAATTATAGGGATTTATGTAAAATCGAATTGTAAATAGAAAAAAATAAAAATAATTAGTGATTCTACATTAAGGAGGAAGGTAATAAATGTGTTAAAAAGCCTCATTGTAACATCATTTATATGCATTACATTATTTTTATTGATCAACACAGTAACTGCTGATGTATATCAGAATTATGAAGTGGTTTTAGAAGGTGATGAGGAATATAGTACAAAACTCGATCAAGTGGAAGAAGATGAAGAAATCACCTTTAATTTAGATGCTGATGGTGATATAAGTGTTTATATCATCGATGAAATTGAGTACGGAAAACGTCATCTTTATGGGTTTAACAAATCAGATTTTAAGAAGCAAGAGATTAAAGACATAACATTCAATTGGACAAAGCCAGATGATAAGAATTATTTACTAGTTTTAGAAAATAACAATGAACTTTCAGTAGATGTTGATTTTACATATCATACCAAAGATCTTGATATCAATGTTTTGAAAACTGAGTTAGTTCCAAATATGATGTGCTGTTGTTTTGGAGTTTCAATTATTGTTTTAATTGTTATCGTTTCCATAGTTATGTATATGAAAGATTGAAAAAGAATAGAGGAAAACTATTAAATATGGTATATTCGTAGAAGCGTACAAGTAGCGGGGTATAACCCGCAGGATATGTGCCTTATTGATAAGGTGAATCCTTAAACAAGTAATGAAGTGATAAAATGGCAGATGAAGTCGGATTTGAAGAAGAAGAGGAAGAAGAAATAAAGACACATCCTAGTATGTACAAATACATTGAAAAGGCATGGGAACAACCTAAAGAAGGCTATATGAAGGAATTACAGAGAAAAAGATTACAGCAGTGGAGAAGAGAAGATAATTTTACAAGAGTCGAAAGACCTACGAGGTTGGACAAAGCCCGAAAATTAGGGTACAAAGCTAAGCAAGGAATAGTTGTTGTCCGTGCTAGAGTAAGACGTGGAAGTAGAAGGAAAAAGAGACCAACTTCTGGTAGAGGCCCAAAAAGAATGGGCGTTAAAAAGATAAATCCAAAGAAGAATTTACAATGGATTTCTGAAGAGAGGGCATCTAAAGAATACCCTAACCTGAGAGTTCTCAATTCTTACTGGATAGGCCAGGATGGTAGACATAAATATTTTGAGGTTATAATGGTCGATCCACATCACCCAGTAATAAAGAACGATGATGATCTGAATTGGATTTGTAAGGACAGAGAAGAAGGTAGAGTATTCCGAGGAAAGACTGGCGCTGGTAAAAAGTCTAGAGGATTGAGAAGTCGAGGAACTGGTGCTGAGAAATCCAGAAATAAAGAGAAATAAAAACACCTTTCTAACTTTTTAGGTTCTATTCTTTTAGTTTTGTGGAATAATGAATTTCGTCAGAAATCGGTTTTTCTATAGGATATTTATCTTCAAGTAATTCTTTGATTTTTTCTTTCAGATCGTCTAGATTTTCTTCTTTTAATGCAGAAATCTTCAATTTATCAGAATCTGAGACACTGATGTCTGATTTATTTTCAACCTCTATGAATTGAATCTTAGATAGATTCTCTTTAATATCTTCATAAAGAGCTTCTTGTGCTTCCATCGGATAGCCACAAGTTTCTGTTGGATCGTATATATAGATGATTATATCAGCCAAGCTTTCTAGAGCTTTTACAGCCTGCATCTCTATTTTGTTTCTTTCCTCTTCAGGCCTATCTAATAAACCTGGTGTATCTATTAACTGACATTTTTGATATCCAAGATAGAAATGTCCAATCTCTACTTCCTGAGTTGTGAATGGATAAACTGCTACCTTTGGTTTCCCACTAGATATCTTTGAAACAAGTTCCGATTTTCCAACATTTGGATACCCGGCTACAACGACTGTTGGATCACCGGTTCTGATATCTGGTAGAGAATTTAATTTACTTCTAGCATCTTCTAAAAATTCGAGGTCATCATCTATCTGATTCAAGAAGGATGCAGTTCTCGCGTAGGCTTTTTTTCTTATTTTGTTAATTTCCTCTAAATCTTCTTTTGAAGGTATCTCTCTAGCAGATTCCATTATAGTCCTTTTTATCCTGCGTCTAGCCCAATTGAGTGCACCTAGGCTATTTTTTAATTGATCTACACCAACTATTATATCGATAATCTCATAGTAAAATTCTGGAAGTCTATCGATTGATGGAAATTCTTTCTCGTATCTTTTTAGAGTATCTTCTAAAGTGTTAGAAATCGAGTTGAGCTTCATCGAGGCGGTTTTCTTTTTTGAATCGATTTTGTCCTTACCTCTTTTATCTATCTTTGAAGCTCTTCCAAAGGCTTTATCAAGTAGCTGGTCTGCGTTTAATATAGGTGTAATCTTGAATTCCA
The DNA here is from genome assembly GCA_046538435.1 of Thermoplasmata archaeon. Taxonomy (GTDB): domain Archaea; phylum Thermoplasmatota; class Thermoplasmata; order Halarchaeoplasmatales; family Halarchaeoplasmataceae; genus CAYSTL01. The sequence continues at coordinate 5,877 of JBKHIX010000019.1, forward strand.
TCAGATTTGATAAATCCTTCTAATGAATAAGGTTAACGGTTGGTTAATATTATTAATTTATAAGAAAATAAAGTAAAAACAACGAAAACTATTAAAAAGAGGCACCTTTTACCTCGGTTTAGGTGCTCCAAATGGAAGAAGGAGATCTAATTTACGTAGAATACGATGTATGGATAATGCCTGAAGACGAGGACGAAGAGAAGCAATTATTTGATACTACAGATGAAGAAAAGGCGAAAGAGGAAGAAATTTTCAATGAGGATACTGATTATTCACCAAGACCTGCAGTGATAGGTGGAGGTAATTTATTAGAAGGTTTCGAAGAAGGTCTGAAAGAAGCAGAAGTGGGAGAAGAAGACTCTGTTACCGTACCTCCTGAGAAAGGTATAGGAAATCGAGATCCTGGAAAGATTGAATTATTCAGTAGAAGAGAATTGGAGAGAAGAGATATCGAACCAGCTGTTGGTAAAGAGGTAGAGATAGATAATAGAAAAGGTACCATAATACAGACAACAGCAGGTAGAGTTAGGATTGATTTTAATCATCCACTTGCTGGTAAGACTCTTAGATATGATTTCACGATTACTGAAAAACCAGAAGAACCTGAAGATAAGATATTAGCTGTATTGAAGATGGACTACAGAAGTGAGGACTTCGAGATCGAGATGACTGAAGATGGAGCAGATATCATACTTCCAGAACAGTGTAAATACGATCAGAACTGGTTCGTCTCAAAATATAGGATAGTAGGTGACCTCCGTGAACACCTGGATATGAAAAAGATAAGGTTCATAGAACAATATATCCAAGAAGAAGAGGAAGAGGAGGAAGAGATCGAGGAAGCTATCGAAGAAGCAGAGGTTCCTGACGAGTTAGAAGAAGCTATTGAAGAAGAAGAGGAAGAAGAAGAGGAGTCCGAGGAAAAAGAGTAATAACTCTTCTTAATTCATTTCTTTTTTGTCATCTTTAAACCCATTTAACTTTCAGAAGGTATTGAAAAATGAAAATGACATACAAACAGATGATTGCACTCTTTTTAGCTGTTGCAGTATTATTTATGTTGATAAATTTTCAATGGCCTCAGTATGGTCCATGGGTTACTATGGGTGGAATGATCATTATATTTGTAATTTTCAAAGCATATCAATTCTTTAAGAAGACTGAAGAAGAAAAAGAAGAATGATTTTGTATCAATCCTCATATTAAAAGTATTTTACAGTTAGTTATTAAATAAATAGAAACTAAGCTCTTTTTTAAGATATCCTCATTGATTCCTAAAAAGATTTTATATAATGATGAAAAAGCGGGCGTTATCAGAATCATAGATTTCTAATTACCCCTTAAAACAAGTTTAGCGGGCTCGTAAGAAAATGATATTTTCTAACTTCCCTCTTAAAATCAAAGATTTATAAGCGGGCGTTTTTTGGAAAAAAAATTAACGTTTTCCTTTCGCCCTCTAAAATATGAGATTTTGTACGGGCGTAGGGGGATTCGAACCCCCGATTTACAGCTTAGGAGGCTGTCGCCTTATCCAGACTAGGCCACACGCCCATTTATGATTTCTTTTATTTCGAGATAGTATTTAATCTTGTTCTTTTATAAGAATTAATAAAAAGTGGGCCCGGCCGGATTTGAACCGACGACCATCTGGTTATGAGCCAGACGCTCCGCCATACTAAGCTACGGGCCCATTGTGGTACTCAATCATGGGTAACTATATTTTATATTTATGGAGGGGGATCCATGTATATAAATGGGCCGAGGCGGAATCGAACCGCCGATCTTCGCCTTGTAAGGGCGACGTCATGACCCCTAGACCACCGGCCCATGAATGAGCTACTGTGAATGAATAGGCGGTGGTGAGTTGGAAGCTTTGCTTCCGATGGACCACCGGCCCATGAGGGGTGGTAAGGACTGAATGGATTGGTGGTAAGTTAGAATTTTTAATTGTGACCAACCACCGGTCTATGAGGTATATCCATAAAGGAATATTAATGGATTAAGCAATACACTAGTTCTTTCTCTTATACGGCACTTGGTGAAGTGATATATTTATTTAATCCTTTTGCATGGCAGATATTATAAGTAACCCTGTTTTACAAAAAGGGTTTTATACTAGACTATAATAGATTAATGGTGCTTTTAGAATGATTGAAGTTCGCTTCCATGGAAGAGGTGGACAGGGGTCTGTAGTAGCATCTGAGCTACTAGCCCGAGCTGCTTTCGAGGAGGGGAAGGATATACAAGCCTTTCCGATGTTCGGTGTAGAAAGAAGGGGCGCTCCTGTTACCGCATTCACACGGATTGATGAAAAAGTCGTTAGAGACAAGTCAAAGATACACAAACCAGACGTAGTGATCGTCTTAGATACAGCTTTACTAGATGCAGTTGATGTGACAGAGGGTTTGAAACCGAATGGTAAGATAATTTTGAATACTGGTAAGGAACCGGAGGAAATGAAACTAGAAACAGACGGAGAAATCTTTACTGTTGATGCTAGTGATATAGCAGTTCAACATGGTCTTGGAACAGAAGTGGCTCCTATTGTTAATACAGCAATTTTAGGAGCTGTAAGCAGAGCAACAGACATGGTTGAAATAGACACTTTAGCTGACGTAATACTAAAACACGCTCCAGCTAAAAATAAAGCAAATGCAGAAGCTGCAAAACAGGCCTATGAAGAATTAAGTGAGGGAATAGATGGATCAACCATTGAGATAGAAGAAAAACATGCACCGGAAAGTGATAAAATCCCGCATGATGAAGAAAGGATTTGTGTAAATCCAAAAGATCACAAAGATTTACCTTTAACACCTATAACTGATTGTCCTTCTGATCAAATGAATAAAACAGGGAGCTGGAGGACGATACGACCTATAGTCGACCAAGATACCTGTATTAACTGTGGTATCTGCTGGAAAGTATGCCCTGATGTAGCAATATTCGTAGAAGATGAGGGAGCAGTTGTTGATTTTGATTACTGTAAAGGCTGTGGAATATGTGCAGAAGAATGTCCTGTAGATGCTATTGAAATGGAGAAGGAGGAAAAATATGTCTGAATATGAGATCGTTACTGGGAATTACGCGTCAGCTTATGGCGCAAAGTTGTCTAAAGCTGAAGTTATTGCTGCTTATCCTATAACACCTCAAACCTCGATCGTAGAAAAAGTCGCTGATTTTGTTGCTAATGGTGAGATGGATACTGAATATGTTAAAGTAGAAAGTGAACACTCAGCGATGGCAGCTTGTATCGCGGCCTCAAATACAGGGGCTAGGACTTATACAGCTACATCAGCTCATGGATTAGCCTTGATGCATGAGATGCTGATGTGGGCATCAGGAGCTCGTTTACCTATTGTTATGAGTAATGTAAATCGTGCTATGGGACCGCCCTGGAGTGTTTGGGCAGATCATCATGATACTTTGGCTCAAAAAGGAACAGGTTGGCTTCAGTTTTTCTGTGAGAACAATCAAGAAGTTTTAGACAGCATCATAATGGCTTACAAAATCTGTGAAGATGAAGATATCATGCTTCCAGGAATGATAGTTGAAGATGCTTTCATTTTGAGCCATACGAGAGAGGCTGTAGAGATATATGATCAAGATAAGGTTGATGACTTCTTACCATCCTATGACCCTGAATATAAGATAGACGTAGATAGACCATTCGGCTTTGGCTCTTTGGTTATGCCTGATTGGTACATGGATTTCAGGAAGAAGATAGAGGAAGCTATGGGCAACGCAGTTGATAAAGTTGAGAAAGTTAATAAAGAATTCAAAGAAACGTTTGGTAGAGATCCAGGTGGACTTGTGGAAGAATACAAGACAGATGGTGTCGATGTATTGATGGTCACCATGGGATCGATATCAGGAACCTCCAAAGATGTCATCGATGAGTTAAGAGATGAAGGATACAACATCGGGCTCGCTAGATTGAGAACCTTCAGGCCGTTCCCTGTTGAGAAATTTAGAGAATTAACAAAAGATGTGAACGTCGTTGGTGTCATGGACAGAAATTACACCTTCGGTCATGGGGGAGATGCAGCTAGAGAGATCAAAGACGCGATTTATTCCCATAATGATCCGATAGTGAAGGATTACATAGTTGGACTCGGTGGAAGAGATTTGACACCAAAGGTCATCAAAAAGATAATGATGGATGCGATTGAGTTACAGGATAAAGGTCTAAACCAAGAGATCGAATGGGTTGACTTAAAAAAAGACCAAAGTAGATGGAGGGATTAAACATGGCTAAAATACCAGAAGAGGAATATATGAATTCAGGTCACAATGCTTGTCCGGGCTGTGGAGCAGCACATGCTATGAGATACATGCTTAAGGCTTTAGGTAAAAAAACTACGGTCAATATCCCAGCCTGTTGTTGGGCTGTCATACCTGGAGTTTATCCATCTAGAAATTTGGAAGTACCTTTATTGTACACAGCTTTTGAAACTACTGGAGCATCATCATCGGGTATAAGAGCAGCTTTGAATGCAAAAGGTGTTGATCCAGCTGATGTTAATGTAGTAGGATTCGCTGGTGATGGAGGAACTGTAGATATAGGGATTCAGGCTCTATCAGGTGCACTAGAAAGAGGAACAGATACAATTCAAGTGATGTATGATAACGAAGCTTACATGAACACTGGTATCCAGAGAAGTGGTTCAACACCTGAAGGTGCATGGACAACTACAACTCCTGTTGGAAGCAAAAAAGAATGGAAGAAAGGACCAAAGAAGAACATGATGGAGATAGCAGCATCACATAACATTCCTTACGCAGTAACTGTAAATGTTGGTTATCCAGAACTGATGATCGAGAAGATCCAAAAAGCTGCAGACATTAGAGGGCCAAAATTCGTTCATGTTTATGCACCATGTCCAACTGGATGGAGATCAAATCCAAACAAAACTATGGAGATATCAAGGAAAGCTGTTGAGTCCAAAGTATTCCCATTGTATGAGATAGAAAATGGAGTTTATAATATCTATAAAAAGCCGAAGGAAGAGATACCAGTAAAGGAATATCTACAGATGCAGGGGAGATTTAGACATCTACCTGAAAAAGAGGTCGAAAAGATCCAAAAGAATGTAGATAGAGAATGGAAGAGACTTCTTAAGAAAGAGAAATTTACAAAAGAGGAATTAGCTGACCTATAAATCGAGGTACTGATATGAAAGAATTATTATCCGATGAGTCTGGAAGAGAGTTACTATTATTAGGAAATGAAGCTATAGTCAGAGGAGCATTAGAAGCAGGGATAGGACACGGTTCAACTTACCCCGGTACTCCCTCCTCTGAGATCGGTAATACATTTGAGAAGATTGCTAAAGATTACGGTATGTATTTTGAGTACACTTCTAATGAAAAAGTTGCAATGGAAACAGCAGCAGCTGCTGCTGCATCAGGAGTTAGGTCCATGGTTTGGATGAAACACGTTGGTGTCAATGTAGCTGCAGACGCCTTGATGACCCTTATGTATGCGGGCGTTAAAGCAGGGATGGTAATAATAGCTGCTGGTGATCCTTCAATGCACTCAAGTCAAAACGAACAGGATAACAGATTCTATTCTCTCCTGGGTCATATACCTATGTTGGAACCAACAACACCACACGAGGCAAAAGAAATTACAAAATACGCTTTTGAACTTTCAGAAGAACTTGAATTGCCTGTATTGGTAAGAACTACTACTCGTGTAAATCACGCTAGAGGAGTAGTTACTTTAGATAATATCAAAGAACCTCAAAGAGATGGTCATTTTGAAAAAGATCCGGCTAGATTCGTTCAAGTTCCTCAAAATGCAGTCAAAAATCATCCTAAACTTTTAAAGAGGATGGACAGAGCAGGTGAGATATCAGAGTCCTCTGATTTTACAGAATTGTTTGAAGAGGAAGATCCAGAATTAAAGGTGATTTCATCTGGTGCAGGATTCAATTATGTCATGGAAGCTAAAGAGAAATATGGTCTACCCCTATCTATTCTTAAATTGGGTATGACTAACCCACTTCCAGAAAAGAAGATTGTTGATTTTATAGAGGATGCTGAAAGAGTTTTGATTGTTGAGGAATTAGAACCATTCTTAGAAGATAAGGTAAAAGCCATCGCAAAGGATGTGAACCCTGAGTTAGCGATATACGGAAAGTATACAGAACATTTCACAAGGATGTACGAATACAATCCCGACAAGATAAACGATGCTCTTTCGATACTTATCGGATTTGAAAAGGAAGATGACCCTCTATATGTAGATGATTACGATCTACCTTCAAGACCTCCTTCTTTATGTCCTGGCTGTCCTCATAGAGCTACTTATTTCGCTGTTAAGAAAGCCTTGGGAAATGAAAAAGCAGTTTATTCTAGTGATATAGGCTGCTACACACTTGGTATTCAGGACCCGCTGAATACAGCTGATTATCTATTATGTATGGGATCAAGTGTAGGAACAGCAGGAGGTTTTTCTAAAAATACTGATCAGCAGGTGTTCGCTTTCCTAGGAGATTCTACATTCTTCCATTCTGGTGTACCAGGATTGATAAGCGGAGTTTACAACAATCATGATTTTGTATATGTAATAATGGACAATAGAACTACAGCAATGACAGGACATCAACCACACCCAGGTACAGGGAAAACTGGTATGGGAGACCAAACAACTGCAGTGTCTATAGAGGAAGTCGCTAAAGGAGCAGGAGTAGATTTCGTAGAGACTGTTGATCCTTATGATATTGAAGAAACCATAGATGTTTTTGAAAGAGCTATAGAACATGATGGAATATCAGTTGTGGTTCCAAAACATCCATGTGCTTTGATAGAGCAGAGAGCAGTAGATTGGGAACCGTTCCAGGTAGATCAAGAAGAATGTAAGCAGTGTCATGTATGTACTAATCAATTGGGCTGTATAGCTCTAATGAGAGAAGGAGACAAAGTAAAGATAAATGAAACGTTATGTGTCGGCTGTGGTCAGTGTGCTCAAGTTTGTCCCTTTGATGCAATAAAACAGGAGGTGAAAGGATGAACGGTGTTAATCTAGAGATTGTCGGTGTAGGTGGTCAGGGTATATTGACTTCATCACAGGTATTAGGGAAAGCAGCTTTAAAGAAAGGTTTAGACGTGTTCATGAGTGAAGTCCACGGCATGGCACAGAGAGGAGGAGTTGTTGTAACAACTGTCAAGATTGCAGATAAAGTATACAGTCCACTTCTAGGAGAAGGCGAAGCTGATGTAATTCTGAGTTTTGAACCGATTGAAGCCTACAGGGCTATCGATAAAGCCTCTAAGGATACTTGGATAGTAACAAATACATCTGCTCAAGTTCCGTTCACGGTGAGTGTTGGGAAGGAAGAGTACCCAGATTTAGATGAGTTGTTCGAATCTCTTGAAAAAGCAACAGATAGGCTGATAAAGATTGATGCTGAAAAATTAGCCAAAAAAGCTGGAGCAGCGATAACCCAGAATATAGTCATGGTCGGTGCTCTAACAGCAACGGGAGCTCTTCCATTGAGTAAAGAAGAGATGCTTGAATCTATCAAAGACAATGTGCCTGAGAAGTTTGTAGAGATCAACGAGAAAGCCTTTGATCTAGGATATGAAGCTGTGAAGGAACAGATCAATTAAAATTAAAACCACTTTACTTTTTTTCATCTATTATTATCACTGAAATATCGTTCACATTCGTTCTACTGTCGAACTCAATAGAATCATCAATCGAGTCGAAGAAATCTTGTGAGCTGTGGGATTTTAGGAAATCTTTTGCGTTCAGATTAGACCGTTTTATACTGTTTGTATCAGCTATAGCTCCAGCTTTTTCCACCCCATCTATCCCATCAGAGTCAACACTTGCCACGACTATGTTTTCTCTGTCAACGATTTCAATAGCGGATGCTAATACAAATTCTCTATTGGGCCCACCTTTACCACTTTCTGAATCCATTGATTCAAATGTAACGGTCATTTCACCACCAAATATTAAAGCTGCAGGTGGTTCTATAGGATTACCGGTATCCTGTACTTCCTTTGCCATACCGATATATGGTTTAGCTACTTCACGAGCTTCACCTTGATTCTGAGACGTTAATATTAATGGATTTAGACCGTTTTTCTTTGCAACTTCTTTCGCTCCGTTTAAAGCTGTCATATTGTTACCGATTAGAAAATTATAGGTTTTTACAGAATTAGGAGTTTCTTTCATTTTGGATCTGGTTCCTTTTTCTATATGATTTCTAATATTCTTGGAAATTTTATCCCAAAGGTCAAAATCTTTCAGTGCTTTCTTTGCATCTTTGAAGGTAGAATCATCCGGATAGGTAGGTCCAGAAGCTATTACACTAAGATCATCTCCTACAACATCGGATATTATCAAAGAGATTAAATCCGCTTTTTCTTCGCAAAGTTCAGCAAATCTCCCGCCTTTAACTCTAGATACATGTTTTCTTACTGAGTTAATCTGATGTATATTTGCACCGGATTTAACTAACAATTTGTTAAGTTCATTCATTTCAGAAATTGATATACTCTCAACAGGTGATAAAAATAGAGCTGAACCACCACCTGAAATTAAAAAGATAATTAATGCATTTTCTAAACCTTCTATTTTGTCAATTATCTCTTCACTAACTTCAATGTTTTTTTGTTCAGGATAAGGATGAGATACCTTTCTGACAGGAACTGGACAATAATGACCTTCGAAAACCTTTCCTTCCTTTGTAATAATCAAACCATCATCAGGATCTAATTTATTCAAACCACTTGCCATAGATACAGCAGCTTTTCCGATACCAAAAAGTAAAATTTTACTATATTCATTTTTGTTGAACTCTTTATTTGAAATTTTAATTTTGTTGTTATCTAATTCAATATTTTCATTTATCAATCTTTCTGGATCAGCTGTTTCCACCCCTTTTCTTATCATATCGTAAGCTATTTGTTTCATCTTTTTTATGTCCATCTTTTCAGTTAGTTATATAATTGGCTAGAGAAGTAATTTTTGTTTAGAATGAATAAATAGTCGTAATTTTCGATAACCAAAGATACAAGTAACTTCTAAAATATTATAAAATTATGAAATATGCTAGTATCATAGGAGGAGATGTTGGTAGCTGCAATGAAGAAGACCGTAAAAATGCGGAAGAGATAGGAAAAAGATTGGCAAAAGAAGGAGCAACAATAGTTTGTGGAGGCAGAGGGGGAGTAATGGAAGCAGTTTGTAAAGGTGCGAAATCAGAAAACGGAACAACTATTGGTATATTACCTTCCACAGATCGCAGTGAAGGAAACGATTACTTAGATCACGCGATAGTTACTGGTTTAGGTGTTCTTAGAAACAGTTTGGTTGTACAAAACGGTGATATCGTAATAGCTATCGATGGCAAATATGGAACTTTATCAGAGATAGCAATGGCTCAGCAGTATGGAAAAAAGATATTAGGTTTAGGTACTTGGGATCTAGATACAGTAGATTCTTGTAAAGATGTTGATGAATTGATGGAAAAATTCGAAATATATTTAAATAAGAAATAGACCAAAACTTTATTTAGAGGACCCATAAATGAGAGAGATATTGTCGGTGTAAATGATGGAACAAAGTGACGAAGAGACAGCTAACAAGTCAAAGGAGTATTCAGAAGCTCCACCTGTTGATGAGTGGATTGAAGAAATAGATATAAATTCTACAGAAGATGTTGAAGTGCCGGATCTTTTAGCCGACCAGGTTATAGGTCAGGATGAAGCAGTAAGTGTGGTAAAAAAAGCTGCTAAACAGCACAGACACGTGATGTTGATAGGTCCACCAGGCACTGGCAAATCTATGTTAGCCCAAGCTATGACCGATTTTATGTCTACAGAACAGTTGGAAGATTTACTTTGCTTTTCTAATGAACAGGATGAAAATAACCCAAAAGTAAGAAAAGTTCCAGCTGGAAAAGGTAAAGATATTGTCAATTCTCACAAGAGAAAAGCTCAAAAAAAGAGTCAGAAGAAAGCCCAGGGAATGATGATAATACTAGCCCTTGTGGTTGGAGCCGCAATAATGATTTCGATTTGGCAGGGCAACTTTATGATAATGTTCTTTGGAATACTTGCAGCTGCGATGCTGCTCATAGCTATGAGAGCATCACCAGGAGGCATGATGGGGAGTGATAGTGAGAAACAAACACCTAAGCTGTTAGGCAGTCACGATTCTTCTGAAAAACCACCTTTCATCGATGCTACTGGGGCACAAGCTGGAGCACTGTTAGGAGATGTTAAGCACGATCCTTTCCAGAGCGGTGGTCTAGAAACACCTGCTCATCATCGTGTAGAACTTGGAGCTATTCACGAGGCAAACAAAGGCGTTCTGTTCATAGACGAGATTAACATGTTAAGCATGTCCTCACAGCAGAGCTTACTGACAGCTATGCAGGAAAAAGAATTCCCAATAATGGGTCAGAGTGAAAGAAGCAGTGGGGCTATGGTTAAGTCAGAACCCGTACCAACTGATTTCATTCTAGTAGCAGCTGGAAATCTAGATTCTGTATATGGTTCTAGAGATGAGAAAGGTAGGGCTTATGGCGGTATGCATCCAGCTTTAAGGTCTAGAATAAGAGGATACGGCTATGAAGTGTATGTAAACGACACTATGGATGATACAAAGGAAAATAGGAGAAAATTGGTCAGGTTCATCTCTCAGGAAATAGAGAAAGATGATAAAAAGATCCCTCATTTCACCAAAGATGCAATAGCTGAGGTAGTAAGAGAGGCACAAAGAAGAGCAAATAAGAGAGGAGAACTAACTTTACGTTTAAGAGAACTTGGTGGATTAGTGAGAGTAGCGGGTGATCTTGCTGTAGAAGGAGGCCACGCTCATACTCAGGCTGAAGATGTTATGGATGCTAAAACAACCGCTAGGTCTTTAGAACAGCAGGTGGCTGATAGATATATTAAGAGGAGGAAGGAATATAACACATTCCAGACAACAGGTAAAGTTGTCGGCGTAGTTAATGGTTTAGCAGCGATGGGTGGAGATCAAAGTGGTTTATCGGAGTATTCTGGAATAGTTTTACCTATAGCAGCTGAGGTCACGCCAGCACACTCAAAAGAAGAGGGTAAAGTCGTAGCTACCGGTAAGTTAGGAGAAATAGCTAAAGAAGCAGTACAGAACGTATCAGCTTTGATAAAAAAATATACAGGTGAAGATGTATCCAAATATGATGTTCACATTCAGTTTATAGGTACACAGGAAGGTGTCGAGGGCGATTCAGCATCGATTTCTGTTGCTACTTCTGTCATATCTGCACTAGAAGGCATTCCAATAGATCAGAAAACTGCGATGACAGGGTCTTTGAGTGTGAGAGGTCAAGTATTACCAGTTGGTGCTGTTACAGCAAAGATTGAAGCTGCAGCTGAAAGTGGTATGAAAAGAGTTATCATCCCTAAAGCGAACTTGAAGGACGTAGTGCTAGAAAAGAAATATGAAGATCAGATCGAGATTATACCAGTCGAGAACTTGGGACAAGTTCTAGACCACGCATTGATCGGAGAAAATAAAGAGAAACTTTTGGATAAGTTAGCTTCACTGTTAGAAATAAAAAGCATTCCAGTCCCTGCACCTGATAACAAACCAAGTCCTCAGTAGGTGAAAGTTAAAGTGGGAGCATTTGATCTTCTATCGGATGATATATTCAAAGTAATTAATGAACTTGGTATTGAGGAGGAAACTAGGCCCCAGGATGAGGCTATTCCACCGATACTTGATGGTAAGAACACGTTAGTTATCGCTCCAACAGGTATAGGTAAGACAGAAGCTGCTTTACTCCCTATTTTGAATAATATTTTAAAAGGTGATGGAAAGGGATTCAAACTACTGTATATCACTCCTTTGAAGGCACTTAATAGAGATATGGTTTCACGGATAGAAGAGCTAGCAAATAAGCTTGATTTTTCTGTAAGTGTAAGACATGGAGATACGAGTAGAAAAGAGAGGAGAAAGCAGTCTAACAATCCTCCTGATGTACTCATCACCACACCTGAAACACTTCAGATCATGTTTACAGGTAGAAAGTTAAGGGCAGGATTACAGAATGTTGAATATGTGATAATAGATGAATTGAATGAATTAGCTACTGATGAAAGAGGTTCTCAGCTTTCTATTGCTTTAGAAAGACTAGTAGAGCTGACAGAAAGAGATTTTCAAAGGATAGGTCTTTCTGCTACAGTAGGAAGTCCTGAAAAGGTAAAAAAGTTCCTAACAGGGGTGAACAGAGCTGCTGAGATTATTGAAGTGACGGGTCAAAGAGAACTAAATGTTACTGTTGAAAGATCTCAGACACAGAAATCAGACAAAAAGCTCGGAGAGATAATGAAGATAGATATAGATAAAGCGGCCGAGATGAGAAGATGTAAAGAATTGATAGACCAACACAGGTCTACTTTGTTTTTTGTTAATACCCGTGATACAGCGGAATCTATATCGTCGTCCTTCAACCTATGGGATGAAGATTACCCAATAGGAATTCATCATGGTTCACTTTCTAAAGATTCGAGGATTGATGTGGAGGAAAGATTCAAAAATGGAGCTTTAAAAGCACTAGTTTGCACCTCATCTATGGAATTGGGGATAGATCTAGGGACGACCGACTTTGTCCTTCAGTATCAGTCGCCTAGACAGGTGACACGATGGGTTCAGAGAGTTGGTAGAGCAGGACATAAAATAGGACAAGTTTCAAAAGGGACGATAATAACTGGCAATTTTGATGATATTGCTGAAGCTGCAGTTATATCTCACAAAGCTGTAAATAGAAACCTTGAAAAGACAGATATCCCTGAAGAGCCATTGAGTGTACTGGCAAATCAACTGATAAGTGCAGTACATTCAGATAAAAAGGTTGATATCGAGGATTTCTACAAGATGGTAAAAAGGGCTTATCCGTTCAGAAATATTAATAAATATTTATATGATGATATTATAGACCAATTAGCGGATATCAAGGTCATCTGGAAAGAAGAAAATACGGTTGGTAAAAGAAGAGCTTCTCTATCTTATTTTTATGATAATATATCGATGATTCCAGATGAGAAAACATTTTTGATGAAGGATGTAGCGAATGATTCTGTGATCGGTACCCTTGATGAAAGCTTTGTAGCGAGTAAAGGGAATATTGGTGATGTAATAACATTACAAGGTAAAGCATGGAGAGTCGTAGATATTGAAGATGACGAGGTATTTGTGAATGCTGTAGGCGATCTAGGAAGGATACCTGATTGGAGTGGAGAAGATATACCTGTACCCTATGAGATAGCTCAAGAAGTTGGAAAGATAAGAAAAAAGGGTTGGAAAGGTTCGTATGCTGACTATCCTGTAAAAGAAAATGCAAAGAAAGAATATCTCGAGTATAGGGAAGAGCAGGAAGATTACGAAATTGCTACGGATGATAAAATCGTCGTTGAACTGGGTAAAGACATGGCGGTGATCAACGCATGTTTCGGCAGCAAGGTCAATGAAACACTAGGTAGACTTTTCGCATCACTTCTTTCTGCTAGAGTAGGTGAATCGATCTCTTTACAGACTGATCCTTATAGGATAATGATGAGGATACCTAGGAGGATATTTTCCAAGAATATAAAAGAGATATTATATTCCACAGATCCTGATACAGTATATGAGCTGTTAGAGAAGGCTATGGGTAATTCTACCTTTTTCAGATGGAAATTTTTGCATGTGGGTAAGAAATTTGGAGCTATCAAAAAGGACGTTGACTACAGGTCAATAAGTTTAGATAGACTGATAGATGCCTTTGAAAACACCCCTCTTTATGAAGAAGCTATCGATAAAACATTTAGAGATAATATGGATATAGAAAGGACGAAAGATATTCTAGAGAAGGTTCAAAATGAAGAAATCGAGGTGGTAGTTTCCGAAAAAGGTATTTCACCCATGGGTGAGGCAGGTCTAGAAAAGCATAAAGAATTTTTGACTTCCGACAGAGTTAGCCATGCAGTTCTCATGAAGCTGAAAGAAAGATTGGAATCAGAAATCGTGATAATGAAATGTTTAAGGTGTGGTAACCGGAGAAGAAAAAAAGTAGGCGATATTGATAAACCAAAATGTCCTGGCTGTGGATCTTCGATGATGGTACCACTGCAGGTATATCAGGATGAGGAGATCATAGATAAAGATCGTTCGAATTTGAGTAGTGATGAGAAAAAACAACTCCAGAAGTATTATAAGTTGGCAGATTTAGCCCGTGTTTATAAAAAACGAGCGGTGATGGCGTTAGCTGCGAGAGGAATAGGTCATCAAAAAGCAGGAAGGATACTCGCAAAACAACATCATGATGAAGATGAATTTCTAAGAGAAATATTATCTGCAGAGATACAGTATGCTAGGACCAAGAGATTTTGGGATTGAGTAATTAGTATATATTTCCGTTTTATTTTTGTACAAAACTTTATATATGTATATTTGATTAATTATAACTGCTTCGCATAAAACATTGGGTTGATTATCTGGAATATCAGGGTTCATATCTCAAAAAAAGAGGTGGAGTAATGGGAAATAAAAATGACGATTCTATTAAAGGTTTTGTTAAAGAGGCCATGAAGATCTCATCCGTTGGTGAATTGACTGCCAGGATTCTTATTAAAAATGGATTTGATTCTATCTCCAAGTTGGAAAATATAGAGATTGAAGATCTGATAAAAATAGATGAAATTGGTAAAGATAAAGCTCAAAAAATATTAGAAGGAATCAAAGAAGAACAGAAAGAATCAAAAGAAATAACTCCTGAAATTTTCTGTGTGACCTGTAGTTCTATTGTTGATATAGATAAAGAAGAATGTGTTGAATGTGGAGCTGAGTTTAACGTTCAAGGTCCTGTGATTTTACCTGAGGTAGGAGTTGTTGATGAACCTAAAAAATTATTATCAAAGTTTGAAAAAGAGTTAATGGATGGTAAAGAGACACCTGAGATATGGTATGGTAGAGGGGCCATACTTGATAGTATGGATTATAAATGGGAGGCTTTGAACTCGTATAATAAAGTTATAGAACTTGACCCATTATATGATCATATTTGGAATGCCAAAGCTAGAGCTGCTTTGGAGGTAGGGCAGGTTAGAGATGCAGCAATTGCCTATAAAGTTGCTTTTGATACGCATGTAGCTAACTCAAGAATAAAAGGTTTATCAAATGAGGAATCACCTATGAAACAAGAAAAGAAGAAGATAAAAAAGAGGGATGTTAGTGTAAAAGAGGTCGAAAATAAGTTATTCATAGCAAGATCTGTGATACATGAACTAAAAAGAAAAGAGGTAGATTTAACTGAGTTAAATAATCTATTGGATAAAGCTGTTGAGGCTAGAAACAATGACAAACGAAAAAAATCAGTAGAAACAGTTGAAAAAATAATGCATCACGCAGAACAGCTTAGAGAGTTCGTAGTTGTTAGGGACAATATTAATGAAATTTTGGATGAATTAGCAGAATACGATGTTGAAATCGAGGAATTTAAATCAAAGAAGAAATCGTTGATAGAAGAGATTAATGAAGGCAAGTATGAAAGTACTATTGATGAATTATATGGGCTATTAAATACATTAGAAAACAAATTAGAAACAGAAAAAGCTCGACAGGAAGATGAAAAGGAGAAGGAGGAAAAGCTAACAGAAAGGGTCCAGGAAATAAGGGGGATGATGAAGGAATTAAGAGAGACTTCTTTGGATATTCAGGAATTTAAAAATGGTCTTTCAGAAGCGGTCAATTATAAAAAAGAGAGTGAATATGTGAAAAGTTTAGAGAAAGCAGAGGACCTTCTTGAGATTGGTAACACGATATTAGATACGGACGAGAAAATAATTGAACTTAAGGATAAAGTTAAAGAAAGTGAATTCACCCTTAAAGAGTTTGGATTTAAAGAGGATATTGGAAAGATATTGGAATTGGCAAAGGATGGTTTGTATCATGAAAGTTACGAAGAAACATCAGAGTTGCTCAAATCTTTCGATGAAAGATTAACGGAATTAGAGACCGAAAAGGAGTTAAAGGATACATTCTCAAAGAATGTTGATGAACTAAAAGAAAAATTCTCTGAATTAAAAGATACCTCATTAGATGTTGAAATGATAAAATCGATGATATCCGATGCTAAAGAATTGAAGGAGAAAGAAGAATATGAAGAAGGTATAAATGTATTAAAGGAAGCAATACGAAATGCGGATAAATTATTTGATTTCTCTGATGAACTTGAGGAAGCAAAATCAGTACTCAAAAATGTTAACGAATTGAATATTGACTATGAAACTTATAAAGAACGGTTAAAAAGAATCAAAAATGAAGCTGAGGGCGGTGAGTTCGAAAATATATTCGAGGAGATAGAAGAATTAACCAAAGATATGGAAGATACTATCGAAGAGATAATTGCTGAAAGAAAACAGGAATTAGAATATCAAATTGATGAACTCAGTCAAATTATTGAGGATGGAAGAGAAAAAGATGTTTCGATGGAGAACATCGAGAAAAAACTGAATAGGGCAGAAGAACTGAAAGATGAAGAGGAATATTATAAAGGTTTAAAAGTTCTAAAAGAATTGGTAGAAAAGGCAGAGATGAAGATACAGTTAGACCCAATGCTGTCTTCAATTGATGAAATAATCGATGAGATAAAAGAGGAGGTTGAGGTCTCTGATTTTGAAGAGAATAAATCAAAGATTAAAAATAAATTTGAAGAAACTAATTACGAAGAATCGCTGAGTATGGCTAATAATCTGTATGAAAAAGTATTAGAAAAGAAGGATGAACTCGAGAGAAGAGAAGAACTAAAAGAAGAGTACGAAGAAAAATCGTCTGTTGCTAGAGAAAAACTTTCAGCTTGTAGGGATACAAAGATAAGCGTTGATGATATAAAGAAAATGATAAATGAAGCAGTGGAAGCTCAGAAAAAAGATGATTACGAAGAGGCACTAGATAAATTGAGCGAAGCTATCGAGACTGGTGATAGAGTTTTAAGAATATTCGATATGATAAAAGAGGGTGCAGATAAAATAAATAAGCTGAAAAAATATGATCTGGATTACAGGGAATACATGGAGCATCTGAAAGATTGTAAAAAGATGGCGGATATAAGTATATATGATAAAGCAGAAATGATTCTAGAAGATGCTTTGGACGATATAGATGAAGAGTTGATAGAGCTCGGTGAAGAAACCTTAGAGGATGTGGCTGAAGATTCTAGAGATGAGTTAGAAGCGATGGAAGAAGAATTATCAAGAAGTTATGAGAAGTTAAGGCAGGATGTAGAAGATTTGAAAAACCTCTATGAAGTTGCTGATGACTTCGAGATCCAAGTTGGTATAGGTAGAAAGTTACTAAAGCTGACGATTAAAAATATCCGCGAGGGAGATTATAAAAAAGCTACCAAACATCTTGAGGAAGGAGAAGACAAGATATTGGAATCTATAGAAAAAAGGATAGATGATATGCTTCATCATGTTGAAACCTTATTGGAAGATATAGAAGAAGAGGAAAAGGTTGAAACTGCAGGTAAAATTATCGAAGAGGTAGAAGACTCACATGAAAACAGAGAGTATCGCGAAGCACTGAAAAAATTAGTCGAAGTTAGGGATATGTTGAAAGATATAAAAGAAGTTGATATCGATGAAAATATATCTTCTTTAGATGAATTGGTTGAGGTTGCTGAGGAATCACGTTTAGATGTAGAAGAATCTCAAGAGATTATCGAAGATCTGAGAAATATGGAAGAAGAAAAGAGAGAAGATATCGAAGAAGAATTAAGTTCTAAAGAAGAGAAAATCAAAAGTATGATAAATGTAGGGATTAAAAACAAAATAGAGAATTCTAGAGAAGAATTGAATGACATGGATTTTGAAGAATCTAAGATATCAAAACCAGTAAATTTGCTTACTGAAGCTAGTCTTGCTCAGGAAGAGGGTAATTTAAAGAAAGCTTTGTCGTTAATACTGGATTATCAAGAGATGTTGGAAGAAGGGTTGGAAGATAGTGAAGATTGATGAATCAATGGAAATTAAAGTAAATGAAGGCGTATATTCACCTGATCAAGATTCCTTTCTTTTATTAGAAATTATAGATGTAGAAGAAGGAGAAAATGTGTTGGAGATAGGTTCTGGCACTGGTATAATATCGCTCCATTGTTCTAAGAAAGGTGCAGGGGTAACTTCTGTTGATAAAAGTGATAAAGCTTTAACAAATACTAAAGAGAATGCTAAAAAAAATGGATTTGAAATAAGAGTTGAAA
>JBKHIX010000115.1:0-5649 GCA_046538435.1 Thermoplasmata archaeon
CTATTTACGTTTAAACAGATATGATAAACAAGAAAGTTTCAGAAATATTTTATGAGATCGCAGATTTACTAGAGTTGAAAGGGGTGAACTTCAAACCTAGGGCTTACAGAAAAGCCGCTAGGAATATCGATTCTTTGAAAGATGATCTTAATGACTACTATGAAGAAGATAATATCAGAGATATAGAGGGTGTAGGTAAGGCGATGGAAAGTAAGATTAAAGAGATCATAGAAACTGGTTCACTTGAGTATCTGGAAGATTTAAGAGAAGAGTTGCCAGCTGGTCTTGTAGATGTTATGAGAGTTCCTGACATAGGACCTAAAAAGGCAAAGAAACTCTACGATGAGATAAGTGTCGAGGACCTTGATTCATTGAAAGAGAAAGCTGAATCTGGTAAGATCAAAGATATCAAGGGATTTGGTGAGAAGACTGAGAAAAAGATAATCCGTGGAATAGATATGCTTGAAAAAATATCAGGAAGACATCTGTTAAATGAGGTTATTCCAATATCAGAGGAAGTGATCGAACATCTGAAACCTCATGCTAATAAGATAGAGAGAGCCGGAAGTTTAAGAAGATGGAAAGAAACGATAGGTGATATAGATATATTGGCTACAGGTGATACTGCTAAGTTGATGGATGCTTTCGCTGGTTATGATGAAGTTGAAGAAGTTTTGGTGAAAGGAGATACTAAAACGAGTGTCAGATTTGTGGGAGGTATTCAAGCTGATCTCAGAGTAGTTGATTCTGACAGCTTCGGTGCAGCATTACAGTATTTTACAGGTTCGAAGGAACATAATGTTCCATTAAGGCAGATAGCAATCGATCAAGGTTATAAACTGAATGAATACGGGTTATTCAATAAAGATACGGATGAAAAAGTAGCGGGAGAGACAGAAGAAGGTATCTACGAAAAATTGGGTATGAAGTGGATGCCGCCAGAACTGAGAGAGAATAGGGGTGAAATAGAGGCTGCCCAGAATGATAATCTACCCGATTTAGTCGTGCTTGAAGACATCAAAGGAGACCTGCAATCCCATTCTAACTGGAGTGATGGACATAATACCATGTTGGAGATGGGTAAAGAGGCACAGGAAAGAGGTTATGAATATCTGGCAGTTACGGATCATTCTCAGGGATTGAGTGTTGCTGGTGGATTGACAAAGGAAGATATAGAAGAGAGAGAGGAAGAACTGAGAGAGGCTGAAGATCAATTAGATATCCATCTATTATCAGGTATAGAAGTTGATATCAAGAAGGATGGAAATCTAGATATGGATGATGAAACCCTTGAGAATCTAGATGTAGTCTTGGGTGCTGTCCATTCCAATTTTAAGATGGACGAAGATGAACAAACAAAAAGGATCACGGATGCTTTCAGTACCGGTTTGATAGATATAATGGCACATCCGACAGGTAGGATGATCGGTGAGAGAGAAGCCTACAATGTTAATGTGAGAGATATGATAAAATCTGCGAAGGAAAATAACGTAGTGTTGGAGATTAATGCATTTCCAGAAAGATTGGATTTAGATTCACTCAAGGCTAGAGATGCCATGGAAGAGGGTGTGATGATCTCTATAGGTACAGATGCACACGGACTTCATCATCTAGAGTTCATGAAATACGGTGTTGCCACAGCAAGAAGAGCATGGTTGGAAGCTGATGATGTATTGAACACAAGATCTTATGAAGACCTTGTAGATTATCTGGAGAGTCGGTAAAGATGGCAGAAGAAGATTTTGATATCCCTGATGATAAAAATGAAGCTGAAGAAAGGATCGAGGAGTTAAGAGATGAGATCAGGTATCATGATAGGAAATACTATATCGAGAACGATCCTGAGATAAGCGATTACGAGTACGACATACTTTTGAAAGAATTGGAGGCTTTAGAAGATGCTTATCCGGATCTGGTAACATCTGATTCTCCTACACAAAGGGTTGGAGCCGGTGAGATTGAGGAATTTGAGACAGTTGAACACATGAGTGCGATGTTGAGTCTTGACAATACATACAATCACGAAGAGTTGAGAGATTTTGATGATCGTGTAAGAAGAGGATTGGGTAAAGAAGATATCGAATATGTGGTTGAACCTAAGATAGACGGTTTAGGTGTTGCACTTTATTACTCAGATAAAAGATTTGAAAGAGGTGCTACTAGAGGAGATGGTGAAAGAGGAGAGGATATCACTCCGAACCTTAAAACCATTCATACAATTCCGTTGAAATTGAGAGATGAAACGGTCCTTGAAACAGTGGAAGTAAGGGGAGAGGTGTACATGCCTCGGGACAAGTTCGATGAGATGAATGAGAGGAGAGAGGAGGAAGGTAAAGAACCGTTCGCTAATCCTAGAAATGCAGCAGCTGGAACTGTCAGAAACAAAGATCCGCAGGTAGCAGCGTCGAGACCGCTAGATATCTTTGTGTATACACTTAGTTATGTAGAGGGTGAACAGTTTAAAACTCACTGGGAAGCAATGAACGAAATGAAAAAGGCTGGTTTCAAAGTGAATGAGAATATAACAAAGGTCGAAGGTATCGATAAAGTGATAGAATTTATAGATGAATGGCAGGATAAGAAAGAAGACCTGAATTACGAGATCGATGGGATGGTCGTTAAGGTAAATGACCTAGAGAATCAGGATACACTTGGAGCCACTTCCAAGCATCCTAGATGGGCTATCGCTTACAAGTATCCTGCTATGAGGAAAACAACTGAAATCAAAGATATCGAGGTACAGGTCGGTAGGACTGGAAAATTAACACCAATCGCTATTCTAGAGCCGGTACAGTTGTCGGGAACTACTGTTGAAAGAGCTTCCTTACATAACGAAGATGAGATCGAAAGAAAGGATGTTAGAGTCGGTGATACAGCATTGGTTGAAAAAGCCGGGGAGATAATTCCACAGGTCGTTAAGGTGATGAAAGAAAAAAGGGATGGGAGTGAAGAGAAATTCGAATTTCCACATAAGTGTCCAGTTTGTGGAAGGGAAGCTAAAAGATTCGGTGATGAAGTCGCTAGAAGATGTGTAAATGCTCAATGTCCGGCTCAGGTCAAGCAGAGACTGGAGCACTGGGGTCAAAGAAGTGCTATGGATATCGATGGACTCGGTCCGAAGTTACTGAGTAAACTCTTCGATAAAGGGGCCGTGCAGAGTATCGCTGATCTGTACAAGCTTGGTAAGATCCAATTGACCAGTGTAGAGAGGATGGCTGAGAAATCGACTAGAAACATCTTAGATGGTATTGAAGAAAGTAAGGACAGAGGATTAGATCGAGTTCTCTACGGTTTGGGGATAAAGTATGTCGGAAGCCATGTTGCTAACGTTTTGACACAGAATTACGACTCCATAGATGAGATAATGAATGCCAGTAAAGAGGAATTGGAACAGATCGATGAGATCGGTCCGAAGATCGCGGAGAGTATAGTTTCTTTCTTCGATGATGAGCAGAACAGGAAGATGATCGAAGAACTTCGGAATGCTGGAGTCAGGATGGAAGTCGAGAGAGAGGAAGAGGCCGTGCAGTTCTTAGATGGTAAAAAATTCGTTCTTACCGGTGCTTTGGATAATTATACTAGAGACGAAGCTTCTGAGGAGATACAGAAATACGGTGGTAGAGTCACTTCCAGCGTGAGTGGCGCCACAGATTATCTTGTTGTTGGTGAAAATCCAGGGTCAAAATTTGATAAGGCTAAGGAAGAAGGTACGACCATACTGGAAGAGGATGACTTTATAGAGATGCTTGAGAGTAAAGAACTGCATAAATAAATACAAATTGTCTTTATACAAGTTCATTATAAGCAGTAATCATGGGAACCTCACCTTCTACATATGGAGAAGATGAACATTTTAAGCTAAGAGTCTGTGCTATTGCTGTCAACGATGATAAAATACTGATACACAGAGCAGAACAGGATGATTTCTGGGCTTTACCTGGTGGTCATGTTGAGATGATGGAAACCGACTAATATCACTCTTAAAAGAGAGATGAAAGAAGAGTTGGGAACTGATGTAGAGATCGATAGATTAGTATGGATCGGAGAGAATTTTTTCGATGATAGAGGTTACAGGTTCCACGAAGTATGTTTTTATTATCTGATAGATATTCCAGATGATAGTAGGGTACTGGAGATCGATGAGCCATTTTATGGTGAAGAAGATGAGTATGAATTTATGGGAGATAAGATAAAGCTGATCTTCAAATGGTATCCTATCGAAGAGTTAGAGAACTTAAGGTTGTATCCATCTTTTCTTAGAGAAGAGTTGAAGGATATGCCTGAAAGCACACAACATATCGTACATGAAGATTTTGACGATGATGATGTAGAGTTCAGCCCATAGTTATAATAAATAAAAGAAAAAATTTTATTGCATCTACTTCAACTGATAATATAGGTATCACCAGTTATGAATGGGATTTCGATGATGGATTTACTGCTACAGGGAAAAACAGTAGAAAATAAGTTAGATGATAAGGGCACCTGTGAAGGGAAATTGCAGTAACTGATGAAGCAGGAAATACTGACACTGATACTGTAACAGTTAAAATGCAGAAAGAAGAAGATAATAGTGGAAATAGGATTCCTAGATTTACAATCATTGCTTTACTATTAAGAATAAAGAATATCACTGATTACTTTAAACACTGACAATAGGAACCAAAAAGATGCTACCCTCCCTCCATCATAGAACCGAAAACAATTTATGTGATTAGTTGTAATAATATGTAATGTGTAACCATGACCAATGTCCAAGTAAGGATTCCAGATAATCTCCTGCATGAGATCGAAGAGATAAGCGAATCAATTCACACTTCCAGGTCAGAAGTAATAAGGAGATTATTGCATGAAGGTATGAGTAAAGAGAAGCTAGAGATGGCTGTTAAGAGATACGTAGATGATGAAGTGACTCTCTGTAAAGCTGCAGAGATAGCGAGTGTTTCTGTTTCCAAGTTCGCTGAATATGCTGGTGATAAGGAAATACTGTTCATGAGGTATTCACCTGAAGAGGCTGAAGAAGATCTGGAAAGGTTGAGAGAAGATGAAAGTGCTGATTGATTCTTCAACACTTATCGCTTTAGCTAAGATAGGGGAATTAGATTTTTTGAACATTTATAACGATAAGATATACATCACTGAAGAGATAAGAGATGAAGTGACGGAAAAAGATAGACCCGAAAATTTGGTGATCAGTAAAAATGTCGGAGATTGGATAAAGATCATAGAAAAACCGGATGGAGATCATTATTCTGGTCTAAAAGGATTAGATGAGGGAGAGAAAACCTTATTGAATTATGCGAAGGAAAACGATGATGTGATGCTGCTCTTGGATGAGAATGAAGCTAGGGCAGTAGCTAAAGCAGAAGGATTTGATTTTACTGGAACTTTGGGATTGATAGTATTTCTGTATGAAAAAAATAAACTATCTAAGAAAAGGGCTAACAAGATAGTTAAAAAACTAGCTCACAGTGACTTTAGGATGACTGTTGATCTATATGATTGGGTGCTGGGTAAGTTGAGTGATCAGAATGGTTAGCTATGATTATAGATAATAAATTTTTTATTCATGCAAACAAAAAAAAACATTAAAATAATAGGGATTTGTTTTATTTATTGGGTGCATCGATTTGGGATTAAGTTCAATCC
>JBKHIX010000116.1:0-5560 GCA_046538435.1 Thermoplasmata archaeon
TATCAAATCAAGTAGAGATGAACTATAGCCACTGGATATCAATAAGGACGCATATTTATCAAGTATTTGAGTGAACCATCCGATGTCTCCCACTTTAGACACGTGATACATCTCTTCGATGATCTTCTGCTCATCCTTAGACGGTATTCCTGAATAATAACCAGCAGCAAGTTCATGACCTGAGATTATAGTATCATAAGAAATACGGTTATAGACGAACTGTCTTACTATCTCATGCAGGATTAGTTTACCTTCTTTAGTTTGATCCATAAGTGGGTTTTCAAAAAGATTGTTCAAAAGATTATCATTCACGTTTTTTAACTTACACACTTCCTTCTTCTCTATAGGTTCTCTGTACAAAGAAATATACTCCAAAGCGACGTATTCTTCTGGAGTTAGATTAGCATCTAATATATCCTTTAGCATCTCGTCTATATCTTCATCATATATCCCATAATAATTCTTCAATGAATCAAATAAATTATCAGGATTTTTATCAACACTTAATTCGATCTCCTGGTAATTGTGCTTAAATCGATCTATTTCTGGTTTCCCTTCCTGCGAAAATACGACATTGGTATCACAAAATGGTAAAATTTTATCAAGTATATTATACACTAAATTCTTTAATCCATTATTTTTATGAACATCATCAAAGATAAAAACTGACCGGTAAGATTGTAAATCTTTTTTCAGATCTGCAATCGCCTGTTCTCTCTCAACAACATTAGAAGCTTCGATATAAGACGATAATCTGTGTTCTCCTATCTTTTTTAGGAAGGAAACTATCTCCTCCCACAAATATATGTTGGAGAACCATCCTTTCATTTTAAAATAAAATATATTAGTTCTACCTTGTATCTCATCTATAAAACTGCTCAAAAATTTTGTTTTCCCTGCTCCTTTATCGCCATATAAATATAAAACATCTTTATCAGATTCATACCAATTCATGATTTCTTCAAAACATACAGGTTTTTCATCTGGTCCTTCCACTAATTCAAAATAATGACTATGGTAGGAGCTTTTATCTATATCTAAATCATGCTCGAAAGTACCACCCTCAGTTTTTTTAAGGATACCTATAACAGAAAGATTGGTATGAAAGTAGGTGTTTATCTGCCCTATCTTTATCTCCTTCATCTCATCTTCAACATTTACTTTTACAGGAGTATTCTCCATCTCTTCCTTGATCTCTTCTGCCTTCTCAACACCTTCTTCAGTTAGATAGTATGCCTTCCTTTTCTGCTTTTTCCCCTTTATCCTATGGGTCTCGTCATATAGGAGACCCTCTTTGACTAAGTTTCTAACAGCATAAGAAACAGTATTTTGCCTCAATCCAACACTTTCAGCAATCCCCTCTTGGGTTATTTCAACAGATTGAGTATAGGTGTTTTCTATACCATAATAATCTAAAATATGGACTAAAACCTTATCTTTTGCTGTGAAATTTTTAACCATGGTAGAACATATTACAAAGGAGTGATATATGAAACTTTTTGATATATGAACATAGTTTTTATGTACAACTAGAACTAATTATTAAGATTCGCTTTTATCAGAAAAACGGATATGATTTTTTCTTACTTCTTAAAATAATTTATGTCTTAAAACCTTAAGTGGATATAGGTTTGTCTTGTAACATATTTTCCACTTTTTTTGCCATCTGATCTGCACCACTTCCAGAGAATGACAGTATGGCTTTTCGATAGTTCTCCGATGCTGCGTTTTCGTCACCTTTAAGTTCTTGCAGTTTTGCATTTGAGATATAAACGAGGCCCAGATGATATGAAGCACCTATATTTTGATAAATCGATATGGATTTTCCTAGGAAATTCTCCGCTTCATAAAATTCGCTTATCTCCATGTGAGCCCTTCCGAGTATCGCATTTGCAAATGCTAACTCCTCTTTATTTTCTATATTCTCCAATATCTCTCTTGCTTCTTCAGCTGTATTAACAGCTTTACCAAAATCCTCATTTTCCATCTGACACTCAGCCAAAGATAAAAGGGCAGATGACTTTATCTTCCAATAACCGAAGGTATCAGATGCCTCTATGGCCTCGTTCAGATATTCCTTTGCATTGTTCAGTTCTCTCAAAACTTTGTAAAGTGCTCCGATCTTCTCCAGACCTTCGATCCTGTTGTAAGTCTCATCGATCTGACTCCAATAATTAAGGCCCATCTTGAACGGTTCTAATGCCTTAGCCAGCTCTCCTTTTTCTTTTTCAACACGGGCCAAGATGAAATAGGAAGATGACAGTAAATTATGATCCTCTTCCTTCAAAAGTATGTCGATGGCATCCTGTAGATACTCCTTAGCCTTCCCATAATCTTCCTTCTTACTCCAGATCTCACCCAACCGTACATAAGATTTTCCTAATAGATCTCTCCTCTCCTTGTAATCATCAAGATTCTTGATTAGTGATTCTGTACTTTCAAACTGATCGATTGCTTCATTGTAACATTCCTTCATTTCTTTAATAGACCCAAGTTTTAGATGGGCTTTAGCTTTTAAAATTCTATCACTAGAATCTTCTATTATACGTTCAAATAATTTTTCAGATGTCTCGTAATTACCCATCAATCTACTGGTTTCTGCCTCGAAATAATCGATTATAGAATTCTCCTCAAAGCCCTCAAAGAATCTAGTGGACCTTATCAACATGAACAAAGGTCGACTGTATCCCTCATCGATTATATCCGGTCCATGCCTTTCTAAAGAATCTATGAAACGTTCTTTGTCAAGTGTGTTCAGTACATGATACAATTCTTTGATTTTTGTAACAGCATCTTTCCCTTTCCTACGTGAATAGTAATCAGCAGCCATATTATGAAATGCTTTTTTATTATAATCAGACATCATTGAGACTGTCCTTTTTCTTATGATCTCAGGAACGAAGAGTTTTTTCTCATAAGTTTTTTTCAAAAGAGGCGTGTTCAATAGATTGGTGAGTAAACAGTTATTTATCGGTTCTAGGTTTTCGATCTCTTCTTTTATTATATCTTCCCTAAATATCGATGCGTAACCCAATGCTAAAAATTCCTCAACAGTAATTTTTTCGTTGAACACTTCCTCCAATATATCTTCCCTATCCCCATCTACTAAATAAAAATTCTTTAGATTCGAAATTATGTCTCTATCAGATTTCTGCTCAGTCAATATGAACTCTGTAGGTTCTATATCATCTGGAAAGTCCAAGTTATATCCTAGATTTAATGATATCATCATCCTAGCGTCAACATTATCTTTTAAATAATTCAAAGATGTTTTGATGAACCTCCACAGTCCCGGATTGCTGTGCATTCCTTCAAAAATCAATAAAACCTCAGATCCTTCTAAATCTCTTTTAATATTCTCATGAGCCTCGGGTTCTTTTATAAAATCCGTTGCCTTTAGATATGAGGAAAGTCTATGTTTACCTATATTTTCTAGAAAATCAGCAAACTCATTTAAAAAGTATTCAGGTGTCTGCCAGTATCGAACCTTGTAATAGAATACATTCCCTATTTTCTTGTATTTTTCGGTGAAAACACTCAGGTAATCATTCCTACCTATGCCTTTTTTACCCTCAAACAATAGTATTTGATCACCGGATTTCCACCATTCCTCAATTTCTCGGGGTATTTCTATCGACTCATCCCTAAGGTCGGTCAACTTATCAATATGACTGTAATTAGGATTTTTCTTTTCATCAAGATCCATTTTAAGGCGGCCGTTTTCTACGTTTTTTATCAGGTCTAATATGTGAATGCTGGTATCAAAATAAGCATTTATGTCTCCTACCTTCATCTCTTTCTCTTCATCATCCAGTGTTATTTTCACAGTAGAGTTTTTCATCTCCTTCTTTATCTCTTCAGCCTTTTCAGCACCTTTTTCCGTAAGAAAATATGCCTTCCTCCGCTGTTTCTTTGCCTCGATTCTATGTGATTCCTCCAGTAATAGGTCTTTATCGACCATCTTTCTTAGTGAATAAGACAAGGTATTCTGTTTTAAATCCAGTTTATCCGCTAATCCTCCTTGAGTAACTTCAACTGGTTGTGTAAATTTTTCCTGTTCGCCGAAATGATCCAGCAATTGAACGAGCACTTTATCCTTAGATTTAAAGTTCCGAGCCATGGATGTACTCTTTATGTTTCAACCTCCTATAAGAAAATTTTTATTTAGAATCAAGGCCGATACTAAAGTAAAATAGACAGTAACTCTGGTAAAATTTATTTATCTAATGGGTCTTTGATTCATTTGATATATTTGAAAAAGAAAGCAAAGAAGATAGCAGACAAACTTCTTACTCATGATAATATAAAGATCATTTCTCATATAGATGCAGATGGGATAACTTCAGGCAGCATAGCCTATAAGGCTTTGAAGCGAAGAGATAAAGATGTAGAAATAGAATTTATAAAACAGTTAGAAAAAAGTAACATCGAGAAGATAAAAGAGGAAGACCTAGAGCTTGTTTGGTTCACTGACTTAGGAAGCGGTCAGATACCTTTTTTGAAAGGTATAAACTGTGTTATCACAGACCATCATGAACCTGCAGGAGATATCGACGATCTTCCGATGAAGGACAGAGGTAACATCCTTAATTATACCAGCACCAATCTACTCGAACTCAATCCTCATAGGTACAACATCGATGGTGCTAATGAATTATGTGGTGCTGGAACTACATACTTGGTGGCAAAGGAACTCGCTGAACCTAAAGAAGAGAATTTGGATCTAACAAAACTAGCTGTGATCGGAGCAGTAGGTGATCTACAGGCCACAAAAGAAGGTAAACTGATAGGTGTGAATAGAGATATATTGGAGGAGGGTATATCAGAAGGTGTCATCGAGAAAAAGATAGATACTTTGATGTACGGGCTGGAAAGTCGGCCTATCTCTAAGGTTTTAGAATATGCAAGTGATCCCGTACTACCAGGTCTTACAGGAGATAATTCCGCATGTGTTAATTTTCTAGTCGAGAATGAGATACCTATTAAAAAGGACGACGAATGGAGGCGATGGTTCGAACTCGAAAAAAGTGAAAAAAGGAAAATTCTTTCTGAACTAGCTAAAAGGATGCTTAGAAGAGGATATCCTCCGTCCTACGTTGATGAATTGATCGGAGAAGTGTATATTTTCCCTGATGAGGAACGAGGTACTATGCTCCACGAGGCTAAAGAATTCTCGACTCTATTGAATTCATGTGGTAGGTATGGAAAAGGTAGGATAGGACTAGAAGTCTGTTTAGGAGATCGAGATGAATATTTAAAGAAGGCTAAAGATCTACTGAAAGGACATCAAAAAATACTAGTGGATTGTATGAAGTATGTTGAATCTGTTGGTGTGGAGGAAAGGGATCATATACAGTACTTCCACGGTCGGGATACTGTTCCAGATACTGTTGTTGGTACTGTTGCAGGGATGGTTTTAGGTTCTGGAGATGTAGATAGAAATTTACCTATAATCGCCTTTGCTGAATCAGAGGATAAAGGTATCAAAGTCTCATCTAGAGGTACTAAAAGGTTAGTTGAAAAAGGTTTGGACCTTTCAGAAGTGATGTCAAAATGTTCT
>JBKHIX010000020.1:0-24107 GCA_046538435.1 Thermoplasmata archaeon
CTTACATGTACTTCATAGTACCCGCTTCACCATAGAGTTCATCCTGTGTACCAAGTTCTATTGTAACCATCTGTAAATTGTTACCATCTATATTATATTTCATAAAAATGTGAACTATATTGTTATAGATATAATTTATCCTGATCCTTTAAGAAAATAAATATTTTTATCGTCAGTGACCATTCAACAAAAATAAATCTGAAATGCTACTTTTTTTTAGATCATAAAGATTTCTAATTTGTTATCTTTTCAATACATTATCAATACTACCATCAGGAAGCATATTATCAGGATGGTGCTCTCCTTTTTCCTCTTTCTGATATCTTACACAGCTTTCCCAATCCCCTTTACAGTAAAGTTCGATCCATTTTCTATCCAGTTTTCCTTCTTTATAGAATCGCTTCATCGGACAAAGATCATACCATCTACATGGTTCAAGGAATACATTTATCTTTAGATAATTATTTCTCATCTTCTCTTCAAATGAATCATCATAAAGTAAAGATGCGGGATGAGCAACTGGATATATTTTTCTTTCATTGACCATGTATAATTTCCCTGTAATGTCAGCAAACTCATCATCAAAAGACAAACTATACTTATCGAATAGATACCTGCTTGCATAATACCCTAACGGAACAAGTATGTCAGGATCGATCAACTCTATCTCCTTATCAAGGTATTCTGAACAGTTATCGATCTCATCCTGTTTTGGTTTTCTGTAATCAGGAAGCATACACTTGATCAGATTAGTCATGTATATCTCATCGCGCTTGACCTCTGCATCATCAAGCAGATCATCTAGAACCTCTCCCGAAGGACCTACAAACATGACTCCTTTTTTATCCTCCTCTTCGCCAGGTGCTTGTGCTACCAACATCACTCTAGTATCTATATCACCTTCTCCACATAGTACATTATTTCTGGTTTCTGAGAGTCTGCATCTGGTGCAGTGTCTGATATTACTATTCAGTTCTTCAAGATCCATTTAATCACAATTATTACTTTTATTATGTCTTTGTTATATTAGTATTATTGATTTTAAGATTACTAACCACTTCGTATCCTGATTTCATTACTAAATTTCCTAAATCATCGTTTGTGTTTATATTTATAAAACAATTTTCTGTAATCTTTCCATTTTCTATCAAATTTTGTATACTTAAATATTTGACATCCTTAAAATGATCATATATATCAGATACCTTTAAAATGTTATTTTTGAGAAAATCTTCAATATATTTAGAAGTTGATTTAGAATAAACTGAGCACAACGGTTCTAGATATCCTGAACTCCACCTTGGTACTATTATAAGGTTTTCTAAAAATTTCTTGAATTCATCAATTAATACTGTTTTCAATAAAGGCATATCGCCAGCGATGACCAAGACCTTTTCGTAATTAGCATTCTGTAATGCTGAGTAAATACCGCCTAATGGTCCTTTGTCTTCATAAATGTCATCATAACATCTTAAACTATCTATATTCATACCCTGCAAGAATATGTCATCTGTGTATCTCTCAAATTTTCTATAATTAATCTCATAAAGAGGATATCCATTTATGTGATAATTTAACTTATTTTCCAAATCAGAACTTTCTCTTTTCATAAAATTGAGATGGTCCGATTTAAATCTTGATGATTTTCCTCCGCATAGTATAGCTATACTTATATTTTCCATCCTATCCCTCCTCAGTCAGTCTCTAGATAATAATGAAGTATCTAGAAATGTCTCATCTATCTTTGTTTCTCTATCATCTACTGCTAATAATGGTGGTTCATCATCTTCATCTACACCTGGTATATAATCAAATATATCCATTAGCTTATCATTTAATACTGAGTAAAGTTTAGATAAAGGTATATCCATTGGACAAGCTTCCTGGCATTGACCACAATTAACACATGAATCAGCTACATGGGAAAGCCTCGTCAGGGGAAATAGATTATTTGGAGGGATCTCCCCACTCTTTATAAATCCTCTATCAGGTTCAAGTATACATTCCTCACAATAACATAACGGACATGCGTCCCTGCAACCATAACATTTTATGCATTTGTTGAACTCGCCCATCCAATAGTTCAACCTTTCTTTCTCCTCTAAATCCATTATTGATTTGTAGTATATTTTGCGCTGTTCTTCTGCCTTTTCTATCTCATTTTTATCCTTTCTATCTCTTTCAGAAATATTTTCTTCACTTGGTTCACGTACATCTATAACATCTTTTTCTATAGCTCCTTTGAAAATGTTATAACCTTTATCTGAACAAATCTCTACAAAGGTTTCATTTTCATTGTCAGTACCCCATTTGCCACAGGCTATATCGACCATCCTAGGTATGTTTATATTACATACTTTACAATTTTCACGTCTGCCATAACCTTTTTCTTCTAATCTGAACAAATTCTTTTCTACTTTACTACCATCATTCAGAAAAACGGTAAGAGTTCCTTCTTCTATATCCTCCTTAACTACATGATTTGGATCAATTTTAAATTCTTCTTTCATCATCTTTTTTGCAGTAACTGGTGAGATAGTACCAGTACAGTTAACGCCTATCAGAACTAGATCATCTAAATTAATCTGTTCTCTTTTGCTTAGTTCAATAATGGCCCTAGCGTCACAAGGCTTACACACTACTGCGATATCTTCGTAAGGAATTTCATCTATATATTCTCGGAGGAATCGAGCTATATTGGGAGTACTACAGTGAAGAGAACCTGCTGTTTCAAGAAGTTTATCTGGATCATCAATTAGAACAGGTGTTCCAGCGTATCTGTCACCGTTTTTTGCTTTTATAGTTAATATAGTATCTGCAATACTATCTTCTAGAATATATTTCAACAAAGAGGTGACAACTCCGCCATTCTCAGCTTTCTTAAACATTTCATCATCTTGTGATTTAGCTATATACATTTCGTCAGGCATAATTATACACCCAGTTTTACAGAACATATTTTGTATTCTGGCATTCCACTATCAGGATCTAAGGTGGGATTTGTTAATATATTTGCACAAGCCTCAGCAAAGTGAAAAGGAACAAATAATAGACCTCTAGGTACATCATCAGTGACATTAGCTTTTACATCGATACTTCCTCTTCTGCTTTCCAATGTAACTGTATCCCCGTTTTTTACCCCTTCATTCTCAGCATCTGATTTGTTAATTTGAACATAGGCCTCTGGAACTTCTTCATCTAACTTGGGTGTTCTTCGAGACATACTCCCTGTATGATAATGGAATATGTTTCTTCCTGTGGTTAAATTGTACTTATATTCATCATCTGACGATTCTGATGGTTGTTTGTATCTAACAACTTGAAGATGACCTAATCCATCAGGTGTGTTGAAACCATTTGTATAGAATGTCTCTGTACCCGGATGATCCTTCTCAGGACAAGGCCATTGTATACCCCCTGGTGTTTCTTCAAGTCTCTTATAATTTATCCCTGCATAGGAAGGAAAGACTGATCCTATCTCATCTAATATCTCAGAAGGGGAATCATAGTCAAAATATTCATTATAACCCATCTTTTCTGCTATTTCACAAGCTATCAACCAATCAGGTTTTGCCTCACCGGGGGGATCAACGATTTTGTTTATTTTCTGGACCCTCCTATCTACATACGCATGTACTCCATCTCTTTCCACCCAAGTAGCTGCAGGTAGAACAAAATCTGCTAACTGAGCTGTTTCTGTAGGAAATATATCCTGAACTATCAGAAGTTCCTTATTCTGTAGATTTTTCCTTACATTACCAACATCTGGAGCTGATATCATAGGATTTGTTCCAATGATATAAAGGAAATCTGTTTCCTCGATGATCTCAGTATATTTATAACCAATTTCAGACGGTAGATTTTTTACATTCCACAACTGCTCAAATTCATGAGCTACCTCTTCACTTACACGTTTAAACCCTGGATAGAATGCAGTTAGACACCCCATCTCCCCGACGCCTTCTCCATTAATCTGCCCCCTAGTGGGACATGCCCCAGTACCTGGTCTTCCATATTGACCTGTAAGCAAAGCAAGAGTTGCTATAGCCTTTACATTATCAGTACCTGTAACATGCTGGTTAACACCTTGGTTAAAAATGATACAGCCTGTGTTAGATTTTGCAAAGCTTATTGCAGCTTCTTTAATCTTCTCAATCGACACATTCGATATATGTTCCATCTCTTCAATATCAATTGAGGATAGATGTTGCCTAAGATTTTCTATTCCTGTTGTACGTTTCTCAATAAATTCTGAGTCCTCTAATCCTTCTTTTAATATTATTTCCATCATTGCATTTAGAAGAGCTACATCCGTACTAGGATTCAATTGGAGATGAAGGTCTCCTAGATATCTAGCAGTTGATGTTTTTCTAGGATCGATTACAATAATTTTAGCACCTTTCTCTTTAGCTTTTGTAACCCTCATAGTCAGCATTGGAAATGTTTCTTTTAGATTCACTCCTGCAAGTATTATGCAATCTGATTTTTCTACATCGATTTCAGATATTGGCATTACACCAGAACCAACTGTGGGGCCCAAACCAGCAGATGTAGGCGAGTGACAAAGTCTGCCACAATATTCCACATTATTAGTCCCCATAACTATTCTAGCAAATTTTTGAAGAACATAGGCTTCTTCATTGGTATTTTTCCCTGAGGCTAATAAACCAAAGTCACCTGGATTTGTGTCATCAAGCGATTCAGCTATTTTATTTAAAGCTTCATCCC
Source organism: Thermoplasmata archaeon (assembly GCA_046538435.1). Taxonomy (GTDB): domain Archaea; phylum Thermoplasmatota; class Thermoplasmata; order Halarchaeoplasmatales; family Halarchaeoplasmataceae; genus CAYSTL01. Next base: position 4,729 of record JBKHIX010000020.1, read on the forward strand.
AGGAAGTTTCTTTGAGTTCACCGTCCTTACGAATCAATGGTTTCTTTAATCTTTCTTGGGAGTATAAGAATTGATACGCATTTCTACCCTTTGGGCAATTTGTCCCTTCATTTACTGGATGCTCTTTCATTGGTTCTTGCCCAATTATTTTTCCATCTTTCAAGACTAGATTTATCCCACATCCACAGCTACAATAAGGGCAAATAGTAGATCTGTATTCTATCATAAATGTCCCTCCTTTAAAGGGTTGGGACCTAGATCCTTGATTTCGTCTACAAATTCAGTAACAACCTTAGAAAATTTTTTACCTTCAGATGCTGCTATCCACTCTAATCTCAATCTTTTCGTTTCAATTCCTACTTTATCTAGAAGTTCATTCAACATCATTACTCTCCTTCTCGTGTATAAGTTACCTGTCTGATAGTGACAGTCACCTGGATGACAACCAGCTATCAATACACCGTCAGCTCCCTGAAGTAGAGCTTTAAGTACAAAACTGGGATCTACTCTACTCGAACACATGACTTTTATCGGTAAAAAGTTAGAAGGATATTGGATCCTACTCGTACCTGCTAGATCTGCTCCTGCATAACTGCACCAGTTACACAGGAAACCAATAATCTTAGGTTCAAAATTAGACATTATAAGCACCATTATCAGATTTATTTGTTTTTATAATCTTGATAGTATTATTATATGCAAAATCTTCTTCCTTCATACTAGATAGCATCTAATCAGGGTGATATTCTTTCCTATTCAAATAGTTTTTGGTAACCTTAAATATATTTTAGTAACCAAAAATGTTTCGCCTAACAAAAATTACTAATACGGCCTTTGAAATAATTGAGAGTTAGGTAACCACAAATATCGAATTTATTCGGATTGAAAGTAAATTTAACCTAATATTGTGAGGATAGATAAGATGGGCCACGATCCAAAGAAAATGAAGAAAATGATCAAAGCTATCTGGATATTCAATTGGTTCAATTCATGTGGATTCGCTGAACTAGTACCAGTTGTTGGCTCAAGATGGGATATGGAAAGGTTCGGTATGATTATCGTAGGTAGTCCTAGACATGCGGATGTTTTATTTATAGCAGGTTATCAAACACACAAATCCATGAAAAGAGCGCAGCGAGTATACGAACAGATGGCTGAGCCAAAAGTAGTACTTGCTCTTGGTTCTTGTACCATGACAGGGGGAATGTACTGGGATTCTTATAATACTATCAAAAGGTTAGAAGATTATCTACCCGTAACTATGTATGTTCCAGGATGTCCTCCCAGACCAGAAGCTGTTTTCGAAGCCTGTGAAAAGATATTTGAACATGTTAAGGAGATGGAATAGATGAGATCAAAAGAGGAACACCTTCTTGACAGGATCAGGGAAAAGTTCGATATTGATGGTAATATTCAGAGAAAAAGAAGGATCTGGATAAAAATTGATAAGGATGAGTTGTTAGAATTATGCGGATGTTTAAAGAAAAAAGGATTTATCCACCTTTCAGCTATCTCTGTAACGGATTGGCCCGATGATAATGTATTTGAGGTTACATACCATATTTGGTCCTATGATGATAAGATACTTATTACATTAAAGGCCAAATTAGATAGAGAAAACCCAACTATAGAATCAGTTACTAATATTTGGCAGGAGAACGCCCAGATACATGAAAGAGAGCTACACGAGTTATTCGGTGTAGAATTTGAAAATAACACTGATCTAGAACCTCTATTTTTAGAAGATTGGTCGGGGCCTCCTCCTTTTAGAAAAGATTTCAACTGGAGGGAATATGTACAGGATGAATTTTACGATAAAGAAAATGAAAGGGAGCGTGTTTATTTTTATTAATCAAAATAATCTATCCCAAATAATGAAACCAATGGAGTCTCCAACTTTAGATGAAAATTACGATCTATATTTCGGACCTACACATCCTGGTTCTGGTAACTTCGGTGTCAAACTCAGAGTTGATGGAGAAAAGATAGTGAGTGCTAGAGCTGACCCTGGTTATCTTCACAGAGGATTTGAGAAGCTGATGGAATACAGAACACCTATACAGAACTCTGTCCTTTCAGACCGTTTATGTGTTTTAGAACCTCTCAACTGGAATTTGTTACATGCTGAGGCTGTGGAGGAATTGATGGATATTGAAGTTCCTGAGAGGGCGAAGTACATGCGTGTGATAATGGCTGAACTTTCTAGAATACAATCACATATAATCTGGTATGGAGTTTTCTCAAAGGCCATTGGATTCGATACTGGATTTAAGATCGCATTTGGATATAGAGATTATATATTGGATTTATTTGAAATGATCACAGGTGGGAGAGTATATCCCACTGGTTACATATGTCCAGGTGGTGTTAGAAGGGATTTTACTGAAGGAACTGAAAGAAAGATAATAGATGTATTAGAGGATCTAGAAGATATGATCAGGATGGAGGAAGTAGATTATCCTACGCTTCTCGGAAGGACAAAAGGCATTGGAGTTCTTTCACCTAAAGAAGCGATCCGTTACGGTGCTACAGGACCTGTTTTAAGAGGATCAGGAATAAAAAAAGATGTAAGGAAAGAAGAACCTTATGAGGTCTATGATAGATTGGATTTTAAAATACCAACAAGGAAGGAAGGGGATGCAAGAGCTAGATACGTGATAGGTATAGAGGAGATAAGAGAATCTAGATGGATAATAAAACAGGCCCTAGATGACCTCTCTGAAAGTGATTTCATAAATAAGGATCATCAGAAACCGAACGTCAATAAAGAAATGCCAAAAGATGAAGTGTATGTGAGGAACGAAGTATCGAGAGGAGAAGGAGCAATGTACATGATCGGAGATGGTGAAAAAACTCCTTACAGAGTTAAGATAAGAGGTCCAGATTTTTTACATATGATACCTCTGCTTGAGCATATGTTAGAAGGTGTCGAGATAGCTGACGTACCCGCTGTTTATTGGAGTCTTAATGTTTGTCCAGCAGACATGGACAGGTGATCTATTATGTTAGGAATCATACCCAGATTGATTAGAAATCTGCTTTCAAAGCCCATGACAGTAGACTTTCCAGATGAATCAATACCGATACCAGATGATTATAGAGGGGCACATGAATATGATATCGATGAATGTATATCATGTGGTTTGTGTGCCAATGTATGTCCAAATATGGCAATAGAGATGATAGAGGCACCTGATGAGTACAAGGAAGAATATCCAAAGACTTATCCTAAAGTCGATCTAGGTAAGTGCTGTTTCTGTGGGCTCTGCGAAGATGTTTGTCCCACTGATGCGTTGAGTCTGTCTAAGAATTTCTTTTTATCTACGATGGATTCAAGCACTACTTTTGTAGAGCCTTTTCCTGAAGTGGAGGAAATAGATGAGTAGGAGGTCTTAATATGAAAAGACTAAAAATAAGTCAAGATTGGTGGAATGAGGTACTGCCTGAGGGGTTACCTTACCCTACTTCAACATTGATAAGTGGACCAGGGGGGTCAGGGAAACCATTGATAGGTTTTGCATTGGTTCAAGACTGGTTGAAATCTGGTGGAAACGTATTATTCATACCCCTTCAGTACCCTGAAACCTCGTTCGTTAAAAAGACATTAAAGGAACTTTATGATATGGACGTTGAAAAATATCCTAATAGTACCACTTATGTTCAATTCGATCCTGATGTTGAAGATATAGAAAAATTGGACAAAAATAAGATCAAAGCGAATCTTCTAAAACCAGAAGTATGGGACAAGATCATCGAAGATTCAGAAAGATCTATGGGGGATGGTGGTGATTTAGGTACATTAGTATTTGCCTCAGCATTGAATCTACTGCTTTTCTCACCTACATATAAAGAAAAAATTCTTGAACATCTAAAAGTACTTTTACGATCCGATAAAGATAGGACTTATCTTTTCAATGTGAGTACCAGTGCGATGAGTGAAGATATCAAAGTATGGGAAGAGGTGGCGGATAATCTGATGTTCGCTCGCATGGGAGATGACATGAAACTGTACCTTAAAATAAAGAGGATGAGCAGTAAAGAAGTGTCGTTGGAAGAAATACACGTACCCATAGAGAAAGAGATGCTTACAGATATAAAAGATGTAGCTGAAGATGTAAGGAAACGAAGGATACCTAAGTTGAAGAAAATCTGACGTATGTGTTTAACATGAAAATAACGATTGTTTATGATAATACTGCTTTCATGGAAGGATTAAGAAGTGATTGGGGATTTTCAGCCTTGATAGAAGGAAAAAACATACCGACTATCCTTTTCGATACAGGAGGAAGTGGAAGGATTCTGTTGGATAATATGAAACGAATGGATATAGACCCCAAATCCGTGGATGAGGTGTTTATCTCTCATGCGCATCTAGACCATACTGGTGGTCTTTCAACATTTCTTTCAAAGAAAAATGATGTAAAAATTTGGGTGCCACCTTCAGTTCGTGGTATAAGGAATGCGAGAAAGGTCGTAAAGGTCAGAAATCCAACTAAATTACATAAAGGTGTTTATTCGACTGGAGAATTAGAAGGGATTGAGCAATCCCTATGCCTAAAGACTGACAAAGGTATCTTGGTGATTGCAGGATGTTCTCATCCTTCTATGAGAAATATTCTGAATACAGCTTCTCAATTTGGAGAAATATATGGTATAATCGGAGGACTTCACGGAACCGATCCAGAAGAATTGAGTGATCTCGATCTTATCTGCGCGACTCACTGTACACAGCATAAAACAGAGATAAAGAGACTTTATTCTGACCGTTTTAAAGAGGGTGGAGTAGGAAGAGTGATAAAATTATGAACTTCACTTATTTATATTATCGAATTCACGAACATACATGAACACATATCTTGGAGATGATAAAGATGGAAGAATGGAAAAAAAAGCTAAAAATGCAGAGGAAAAACAAGGACAAGTTCTTTGAACAAAATCCTAGGTCACCGATACCGCTAAAAGATCGTAGAGATTTCGATGGTATCGACTATTTACCTATTGACAGTAAATATAGATTCGAACTAAAATTCAACGAACATGATGATAAGAAAAAAATCGAAGTTGAGGATAATCAAGGCGGTGTTCAAAAATATATTCGATGGGGGGAATTCAGATTCTCTATCGATGGTGAAGATATTAAACTTCAAGCGTACAAGAGTAAACAAAATGAAAAAAGACTTTGGGTTCCATTCAGAGATGAAACCAATGGTGAAAAGACATACGCTGCAGGCAGGTATCTGGACCTGGAACCAGCAGAACATCGTGAGGACGGAAAATGGATTATAGATTTCAATGAAGCATACAATCCATACTGTGCCTACAGTGAAGATTATGTTTGTCCATTTATTCCTCCAGATAACTGGCTTGAAGTTCCTGTGGAAGCAGGAGAGAAAGATTATAAAGAAGATTGAGGTGTAGAAATGAAGAATGAAATTAAAGTTTCCGAAAGGATCAAAAATATAGAAAAATCAGCTATACATGAGATGACTAGATTGTCCAAGAATATAGATGACGTGGCTTTTATATCCTGGGCTAAACCGACTTCGAATACTCCTAAACATATTAGAGAAGGAGCTATATCCGCTATTCAGGATGGCTCCGTTGGTGGATACTCACAGAGTGAAGGTCTGCCTGAACTCAGAAAAGAGGTCGCTAAAAAGCTGAAGAGAGATAACGATATAGACGCTAATCCAGACCAGGTGATGGTTACAGTTGGTGCTATAGAAGGGCTATCTGCTGCTATGATGACTGTGATAGATCCTGGAGATGAAGTGATACTACCCTCACCGACGTACTCGACACACATAAGACAAATCCTTTTAGCATCGGGTAAACCTGTTTTTGTGCCGAGTAAAGAGGAAGATGGTTTCGCTCTTGATATAGATGGTATAGAAGAAGCAATAACTCCAAAAACTGAGGCGATAATTTACTGTTCACCCAGCAATCCGACAGGTGCGGTCTATACTGAAGAAGAATTAAAACAGCTGGCTGACATAGCTTTGAAAAACGATCTAATGGTTATAACCGATGAGGCCTACGAATATTTCACATATGATGGTCAAGAACATTTCAGTATAGGCTCTATACCAGAGATGAGAAAAAATACGATCAGCGGTTTTACGTTCACTAAAACCTATGCGATGACCGGTTGGCGGCTAGGGTATATTCATGCTGATGAGGAGATGATCGCTCAGATAAAGAAAGCTCATATACCGTTCGCGATTTGTGCTCCAGTCGTGTCACAGTACGCCGCACTCTCTGCTCTTCAAGGCCCACAGGATTGTGTAGATGAGTTCAGGGAACATTATTTATCGGGAAGAAACCTGATGTGTGATCGGCTGGATGAACTTGAAGATGTATTTGACTATCAGAGACCTAAAGGATCATACCTGATGTTCCCAAGGATCAAACTTGAAGAAGGAAAAGACTCTACAAAATTCTGTAAAGCACTGCTCAAAGAGGCAAGGGTATCAACAACACCTGGCATCGCTTTTGGACCTACTGGTGAAAGTCATCTTAGGATGTCTTTTTGTGTGTCAGATGAAATGATAAATAAAGCATTCGATAGGATGGAGGATTATTTCCATTAAATGAGGAGAATAATGTATGCTAGATGATGAAGAAATCTTTGCTATGAAACCTGGTAAATATCTAAATGAAAAGGTTTCTGAAAAAGTGATGGACGGAGTCTATGAAGATTATTCAGGCGATATATCCTCTGCATGGAAAGTGGTGAAACGACTGACTGAGATGAACTGGAGGATTGATATAATGTCTTCCGCTGATCTGGAACACGTCAGTGGTGTAAAGATGGTGGATGGAACTCCAGTGAGTCTAAATTTTTTGGCAGATGATGTAAAATGTGATAATCTCCCAGAAGCAATCTGTAAAGCCGCTTTACTCATAGTCAATAACTCCAAAAAAAATCGATGAGATCGTCTCTAGATTGTCTTCATGAAAAATCTCGGATCAAAAAATCATAGCGAAGAATTTAAGATGTTCAAACCTTATATTTTATAGATATGACGGAAAAGCTAGCCTACGGACCCGTCCCTTCTAGGAGACTCGGTCAGAGTATGGGGATCAACAATATCCCACCTAAAACCTGTAGCTATGCCTGCGTATACTGTCAATTGGGAGAAACGACACAGATGCAGGTTAAGAGAGATAGTTTTTACTCTATCGAAAAGATCTACGATAATGTTAAGGAAAGGGTCAGGATCGCTGAGGAAAATGAAGAAACTATAGATTACATAACTTTCGTCCCCGATGGAGAACCCACTCTAGATGAGAATGTAGGTGAAGAGATAGAAGCTGTTAAAGAACTTGGGTATAAAATTGCAGTGATATCCAACTCTTCTCTAATATGGGATGATGATGTTAAAGAAGCCCTGTATGGAGCTGATTGGGTGTCATTCAAAGTCGATGCTGTTGATAGAGATATCTGGAAGAAACTGAACAGACCACATAAGGACCTAGATTTGGAACGCATTCTAGAAGGTATAGAGGAGTTCTCACTGAACTTCACAGGCGAGTTAACCACAGAAACTATGCTGGTTGAAGGTCTGAACGATGGAACTGAGTCATTGGAAAGAATAGCAGAAAAAATTACTGAAATAAACTCCGATATTAGCTATATAGCTGTACCTACCAGACCACCGGCTGAAGATTGGGTGAACCCTCCACATGAAAGTAAGATAAACAAAGCATATCAAATATTCAAAGAAAGAGGTTTAGAAGTAGAATATCTTATAGGTTATGAAGGGGATACGTTCGCTTCTTCAGGAGATGTTGAGGACGATCTATTGAGTATCACATCTGTTCATCCAATGAGAGAAAGGCAGGTGGATAAGTTACTCTCAAAAAGCGGTAAAGATTGGGATGATGTTGAGAAACTGATAGATGAGGGAAAATTGATAGAGACAGAGTTCAAGTCTGAGAAGTTTTATATGAGAAAATTAAACTGAAATCTGATCTTCTAATCACTCTCTACAAATCGTCCATCATCTTCTGTGTCATCCAATTTATGAACGTTCTTTTCAAGCCATCCGAAACTTTCGACTTCATGTATATCAAAATCTGGAACATATGGCTTGATGTCCAAAAGTGGAGTTCCATCGATTATATCGACATTCTCTATGTGTAGTTTGTTTCCCTCTACCTTGTTCAGCTTTACTATCGATAAGCCTATCGAGTTTGGTCTGCTTGGACCTCTCATTGAAAACACACCGTGCTCTCCATCATCCATATACGGTTTAGCTAGAAGGGATGCTTTACCACTCTTGTGAAAATGATACAGCAGTATTATATGAGAGAAACCATCCAGGTCTTTAAGTCCATCAGTGTATTGTGAATAAATTTCCACTTCACCTTTTATACCCTCTGCTCCTTTCGATTGAATGGGAGTACCTTCCGGATCTTTATGGGGAGTATGAATTATTCCTATCGGTTTGTAGTTTATTTCTTCCATATTATTGACCATCTATTGGTAAACTTAACATCGAAATTAAATTTTTCCATAGTTCAAAAATTATATTTTCGCTTTTACAGCTATAAATCCCCCTTCTCCGAACCCTTCTCTAACATCATCTATATGATCTAAATTATCTAGTTTATCGAATAATGTTTGAACTATTTTTATATCATTGAAACCTATTCTTTTAAGTAAAGATTTCACTTCATCAGTAGAGTAAAATTCAGCTTTCTTATAGAATATATTATCCTCCTTTTTCTTTTGATAAACTCTACCAAGGTGGCTATCTTTATCAACGAAACCAATTATTAAACATCCTTTCTTCTCAAGTATTTTATTTATCTCTTTTAAGGACCTTTCAGCATCTTCAAAGAAACAAATAGTTGTGACTACCAATGCCAGATCAAAAGAATTTTCCTTAAAAGGTAGGTGTTCACTCACACCTTTAATCACTTCGATACCTTTTCTCTTAGCTATTTTCAGCATATTGGAAGACGGATCCACTCCCACATCGATACCAAACGGCTCTGAGAACCTACCACTTCCTATGCCGATCTCAACACCTCTTTTAAAGTCAGATATCAGACTTTTTATGGCTTTTAATTCTGACCTGTAAGCATAGATGTTATCTTCGAACCATTTTTCATACCTTTGAGTTTTAAGTTCGAAGGGAGATATCTTTTGATTCATAGTTTTTACACTTTATATTAAGTTTATATCAGTTGTCAATCAAACTGAAGTCATCATAAGTTTACCGTGCTTAACACCTTTAGTACTGATAAGCTTATCAGATATCTTCTTTATATCCTGAGGCTTACCCTTAATGGCCATGGTCTCCATACAATTGTGCTTATCCAGGTGTATATGCATGGTTGAAACTATATGTGTATGATCCTGATGCTGTAGGTCTGTTAGTTTATCTGAAATACCTTTTTTTTCATGATCAAATATCAGTGTTAAAGAACCGTATACTTCTTCGTCAGTTTTTTCCCATTTCTCTTCTACTAGAAACTCCCTGATAAGATCTCTTATTGCTTCCGATCTGTTAGTATACATTTTTTCCTCTATCTTTTCATCAAATTTTTCTAAAAGGTCTGGAGGGACAGAAACGCCAAATCGTTTTGTGTTATTCATACTATCCATACTATGTTATAAAAGACACAAATATATAGATTTCGTGTTACTATTTGTTATAATACAAAATAGATAGGTTAGATCAAAGAAGGAGATATAATTAGTTTTTTATCTAAACATCCTATCCAAACTTTTAGAAGATCTTTTAGAGAATATTTCATAGATATCATCTATTCGCTGAAATGCTACTGCTAAGGTAGCTATCTCCTCTTCTGATAGTTCGCAATCTAGTTCATCACCAATCATTACTTTGATATCTAACATAGAGTAGGGCTCATCCTTTTCTTCTAATTTTTCAGCTACTTTGTTGAAAGCTTCTTTAGATTTGGTTAGAATTTCTTCATCATTCATTATATACATTACTAATTTGGGTACTTCCTCCTATAAAAACATGTGTTGTATTTACCATAATTTATAATTATATAGCTTCATCAGTTATATTTAATATTTTAAAATATGTGTACTATTTTTTACAGTCAAACACGTGTTAATTTTGTTATATAGTTATTCTAATAGTGTTACTTTTACCAAAACATTTATTAATGTTACTTTAATTCGAAACGTGTTACATTAGAGGTTTCAAGATGAATGATAATAGTTCTCCACGAAAAGAAATTTGGAATTTAATAAGGAAAGATGATTTGGACACTCTTTTAGATAAGGCCGCTGTTCTACATGGCCATTACTGCCCTGGGTTGGCCGTGGGTGTTAGAGCCGCTTATACAGCAGTTAAGAAAATGGATGTAGAACCAGAAGGTATGGAAGATGTATTGGCTATAATGGAAACAAATAACTGTGCTTCTGATGGGGTTCAGTTCGTAACAGGATGCACTTTTGGCAACAACTCACTCATATTCAGAGATCTAGGAAAGACAGCAGTAACACTAACCAAAAGAGATGGAACAGGCATAAGGTTGGTTTCTAAACCAGATGCAGGTGAGGAATGGTCAGATGAATTCCCAGAGTATAGTGAACTATTTGAAAAAGTTGTCACAAATAGAGAAGGTGATGAGGAGGACCATAAGAAATTCAATAGATTGGCTAAAAAGGTGTCACATCACGTGGTAAATATACCCACAGAAGATCTTTTCAAGATAGAAGAAGTCGAGGTTAACATACCTGAATATGCTCCAATTCATGAAAGTCATATCTGTGATGATTGTGGCGAAAGCGTGATGGCTACTAGGACTGTAAATGATGACGATGAAGTCGTATGCTTAGAATGTTCAGAATCAGATTACCGCGAGTTAACTGGCTTTGGAATTATCTGTAGAGATGAGATAGATGAAGAGTAAAATAGCAGTTTTATTTATCGGATTACTTCTGTTTTCAGTTTTCAGCAGTGGATGTGTTGATCTAAATTCTAGTAGTGTTGGAGAAACGGTTACAGTAACAGATATGACGGGAAGAGAGGTAGAAGTACCTACAGAAATAGATGAAGTGGTGGGAATTGAAGCGGGCGCTCTCAGATTATTGGTTTATATGCAGGCCACTGATATGGTCACTGGAGTAGAAAATTTTGAGAAAGACGACGGTTTGAGACCTTACATAATGGCTCATCCAGAACTGCAGGATAAGACCAGTATTGGTCCGATACACGGTGGAAATCCTGAACTGATAATGGACCTGGATCCAGATGTGATTTTTTGGACTGATACTGAGGCGGGAGATGCTGATGATCTTCAGGAAAAAACTGGTATCCCAGTTGTTGCATTACGGTATGGAGATCTAGATGATAATCGAGAGGCTTTCTATGAAGCTTTGGATCTTATAGGAAAGGTTCTAGATAAAAGAGAGAGATCGGAGAAAATACAGAATTTTATAGACGATACAATCTCAGATCTAAATCAAAGAACAGATGATATACCAGATGAAGAGAAACCATCCTGTTATGTTGGAGGAATCGGTTATAAAGGAGCTCATGGAATAAAATCTACCGAACCTGATTATTCACCGTTTGAATTTGTTAACGCTAAGAATGTAGCTGGTGAGTTAAAATCTGAGCATGCTATGGTAGATCCAGAGAAAATAGTCGATTGGAATCCAGAAAAGTTATTCATCGATGAAGGAGGATATGACCTTCTTTTAGATGATATCCAAAATAATGATCTTTACAAAAGTATAGATGCGATCAAAAATAATGAGACCTATGCGGCCATGCCTTACAACTACTACACTGCAAACTATGGGACAATTCTAGCAGATGGGTATTATGTTGGAAAAGTACTATTCCCTGAAAGTTTTGAGGACGTTAATCCTAAGGAAAAAGCAGATGAGATCTACAAGGAGTTAGTTGGAGAAGAGGTTTACAGTGATATGAAAGAAAAATTTGGTGGGTTTAAGAAAGTAGATTTGAAGGAATAAAATGGCTGACGAGAAGAACATCTTAAAAAAATACGATGAACACATCTCAAGAAAGGTACTGTTCATATTTATTTCTATCATTATTTTATTTGTTCTGATACTGATATCGGTTTCCATAGGTCCATCGAACAAGTCTTTGGAGGTCGTATTTTATGCAGTACTGGGAAAAGGTTCAGAAAAGAATCTTAGGATCGTATGGCTGGCGAGGATGCCCAGAGTAGTAGGAGCTATTCTCGCTGGACTTGGTCTATCAGTCGCAGGGGCTACTATGCAGAGTTTGTTGAGGAATCCTCTAGGTTCTCCATCAACTATGGGTATTTCTTCAGCAGCAGCGTTTGGAGCAGCATTCTCCATACTATATCTGGGAGCAGGGACTACTTTAAGCAGTGGGGCTGATGCAATTTTGGTCAATAATCCTTATCTAACGACTATGTCGGCCTTTGTCTTTGCTATGATATCGACAATGGTGATTCTATTACTGGTCAGGTTGATCGATGCTTCTCCTGCCACCCTGATACTTACAGGTGTAGCCATGGGTTCCCTCTTCCAGGCCGGAACGCTTTCTTTACAGTATTTCACTGCAGATGAGACGAACTTAGCAGCCTTCATAGCATGGACCTTCGGAGACATAGGAAAAGGTAATTGGAACAAGATCATGATACTGGCTGCTGTAGTGATACCTGTAGCAATATATTTCATCAAAAAGAGCTGGGATTTCAACGCTTTAGACAGTGGTGATGAAACCGCTAAGAGTTTGGGTGTAGATATTAAAAGGATCAGGATAATGGGCATGATCTTTTCAGCCCTGATCACAGCTGTTGTAGTTTCCTTTTTTGGAATCATTAGCTTCGTCGGTTTGGTCGTTCCCCATATAATAAGAAGGATAATAGGAGGGGACGAGAGATACCTTGTGCCTGCTTCAGTATTTTTTGGAGCTGCTTTTTTACTCGCATGTGATACCGCTGCAAGAACGGTGATATCTCCAGAGATACTCCCAGTCGGAATATTGACTTCATTTATGGGTGCACCACTCTTCATCTATGTACTGATCAAAGGGAGGGCTTACTGGTGAGTAAACTCGAGGCTAGAAATATCGATTTTTCTTACAACGGGGCTCCCTTGGTTTTGAAGAATGTAGATATAGAACTGGAAGAGGGAGAGATATTAGCTTTAGTAGGCCCAAATGGGTCAGGAAAAAGTACTTTGCTGAAATGCTTAGCTGACTTTCACAGTCCGAAGAAAGGTAATGTGAGTATAGATGGTAAAGATGTCTCTAGCTATAGTTTAAATCAGAAAGCTAGAAAACTCGGATACGTTCCTCAGATAGAAAACGTCAGTTTTCCTTCAACAGTATTCGATACTATCTTGATGGGGAGAAAGCCGTACATCTCATGGAAACCTAGTAAAGAAGATAAGGAGATCGTATCGGATCTGATCGAGAAAATGGATTTGAGCGACTTTGCGATGAGAGATATCAATGAATTGAGTGGTGGACAGAGGCAGAAAGTATTCGTGGCTAGAGCATTAGCTCAAAAGCCTGAGATAATGCTGCTGGATGAGCCTACGAGTAACCTAGATTTGAAACATCAATTGGAAGTGCTGAATATAGTAAAAGAACACACGAAGAAAGGTATTTCATCTATAATCGCTATCCACGACCTTAATATGGCTATCAGGTACAGTGATAGGATCGTGATGTTGAAAGAGGGGGAAGTTTTTGCCTCGGGTGGTATGGAAATTGTAAATCAGGAGAACATCAGAGATGTGTATGAAGTAGAAGTTTATGTCGGCGATCATGCGGGGTGGCTTACAGTAACACCCTATGAGCCTATAAGTGAATTATAGATCAGTGTAATGCTGATCCGCCGTTGACACCCATTATCTCCCCATTTACGTAGGAACCCATATCAGAAGCTAGGTATAAAGCCGCTTCTGCGATATCTTCAGGTGTACCGATCTTTTTAACTGGAATCTTTTCAGCTCTCTTTTTTCTCTTTTCTTCTGAATATCCAGCGATTATATCTGTATCTATAGTCCCTGGGGCTATGGCATTTACAGTTATCCCTTCAGGTCCCAATTCCAAAGCCAACGCTCTAGTGAGTCCTACTATTGCTGCTTTACTTGTCACATATGCCGTTCCATGGGTTGATCCACGGAAGGCTAATTGAGAAGATAGGTTGATTATTCTACCCTGATCAGATTTTTTAAGATGAGGCAAAGCAAATTTAGAGAGCATGAAAGGTCCTTTTGTATTGACCGCCATGGTCTTTTCATACTCTTCTATAGTAGTTTCTTCCAGGTCTTTCCTGTAATAAATGCCCGCATTATTGACGAGGATGTCTAAACCACCATATTCTTTTACAAAATCTTTGATTACAAGTCTAGCATCACCTCTATCTCCCACGTCACCCTTTAAAAGCACACCTTCACTTTTTTTATTTACTTTTTTAAGTACATCTTTAGCCTTATCTTCGCTGCTGTTATAGTTGATACCTACAACTGCTCCCTCTTCAGCAAATTTAAGAGCAATACCTCTCCCGATACCTCTTGATGCTCCAGTTACTATCGCTTTTTTACCCTCTAATTTTTTACTCATGGTTAAATAATCCTGTATACCTTATAAAATTTTTACGTAGTTTTTGAGGGATATCATAATTTTTATAAATATCGTATATGCTGTTGATTAAGGTGGTAATAAATTATGGATGAAGAAAATGAAATAGAAAATGAGTATGAAACCCAGTCTGATCAATCAAAGGAACAAACTTCTGGGAAGGAATCTCATAAAGATAATGGTTATGAATATCAACGATCTCAGAGACCACAGCAGCCTCAGCAACAATATGCTCCATATCAACATCCTCAACAATACCAGCAACGAAGTTTAACTGATACCTTTAGCAGTGATTCAATGCTTCTGTGGGGTATATTGATAGGAGTTATACTGCTGGTGATCGGTGTGCTATTGAACGGGATTATGTTTTTTGTAGATAGCGGGGATACGATCGAAACATTGATGGGATTGGCATTGATATTCCTCCAACTAGGCGGAGTGATGTTTGTACTCTTTCTGACCATGGCATCATTGTTCAAAGAGAAATTAGGTAATTACGTAAAACTGGGTCTGATGATAGCTGTAGCGTTGATATTATATGCACTTCTCTCCTTTATGGGAAATTGGGGTTATTTGTTTAGCCGTATTGGCCCATAAAGTAGTTATCTACGTCTATTGACAGCGCTGAAATTGAAAAGGAGAATTATACAGCGACCGATAAAAAACCTTTTTCTTTTTCTATTTCAGAGGAAATCATTAAATATGAAAAATCAGTGTTGAGTGGTGCTAGGTGTAAAGTATTTATTATAGTCATTTTTGTCTTTGTAGGGAACTTGTTCCCTAAAGTCGCAAAATGCTCACTCCGTTCATCTTTGCTCCTACCTTGGAACATAGTTCCAATTAGTCGCAAATTACTTCGTAATTTGCTCCTGTAGTGTAGTCCGGCCAATCATTTTGGCCTCTCGAGGCCAATAGGCCGTGGATAGCCAATGACCCGGGTTCAAATCCCGGCGGGAGCATAATCATGGGGGTTCGTATTCTCCCTATATTTCCCAATAATATTGATAACTTTTAAAAGATTATGTATGTTTTGCTTTTTCTTCCCTGAACATTTCCATTAGTGATTTTTCTTCTTTATTTTCTCTTTTATCAATGATTTTCTTATAAAGGTTAGCTTCCTTTAATCCTTTTTTATCTTTATCTAGTTGTAAATCTATTTTTTCTTCAATTATATCAAAGGTTTTTTTCTGTTCTAAGAAATCTAAATACTCTTCATATCTTTCTATAGGATCTTTTTTAATTTTCTTCATTTCAACCAAATCTTCAATATTTAATTTTTTATTTTTGTATATTAAAGGTTCTTCAGGTAAATATGGAGATTCAGATAAATCAACAAAATGAGTTATCGTATGTCTTAATATTTTAGTCTGGTATTCATCAATATCTTTTCTATTCAACATGATTTCGTATAATTTTTTGGTAGCAAATTCCATACAATAAAGGTACTTGGGTGCTATTAATTCCCCCCATTTTTCTTGGAAAATGTCTTGGTAAACATTATGCTTAAAAGATGTAGGCATGTCAAAACTAACTAAATCATATTCAGGTATATTTAAAAGACTCGTTATATGTAGAAAAATAAGAATATCACCTAAGGGTTTTTTTTCTATCTCTTCATCTGGTATATTTATTAAATTTGGTGAATACTCCATCCTAGTTTTATATTCCGTTTCAAACGGGAATCTTTCTATCATATATTCATCTTCTTCTGTAAGATTGTTTTCATCTACTCTATTCAACAGTTTAATATATTCTTCCATATCTTCTTCCATAAGATATGATATGTAAACAGTAACCCATTTTTGTCTTATAAAATCCAATTCATTTTCAAAAATTATCCATGGATCATAGTCATCAATATTTACTGATTTTTTAAGATTGTCTTTAATTGTAGATTTTAAACTTTGTCTGGTAAAACCTGGAGACTCATTTAACATACATCCCCTTTCAATATGCATATGTGATTTTATTTTTTTGTTTAGTAATTCAAAGAATATTTTCCCTTGAAAAACTGGCTTTTTCTTTTCTTCTTCAGAGGGATAATATGGTTTCCTTTTTCCATTTTTCGGATCAACTTTTTTTACTATTCTTCCTTTTTCTTTTAATTTATTAAGATTATTAGTAACAGCTGGATCAGATAAACCTGTTTTCTTTTTAATCTCAGTAAAACCAATTCCATCGTGATTCCTTATGATTTTCATTATTTTTTTTCTATTTTCTTCACCTAATTTTCGGTTGGTCATTGTTTTTACCCTTAAGTTATCTTAACTTAACTTAAGTTAATAGTTAATACTATTTATAACTTACCTTCTAAATTTTAATTGATAACATGATAACTAAATTAGGTAAACGAAATGTATGGAAAATCAATGATTACACATTGGTTACTAGTTTACCTCCAGTTTGGAGAATGACAAACAATGTAGATGATAATTCCAAACTTGAATTATCAATGGATGAAGAAGGTCGATTGATAATAGAACCAGTAAGAGATCAGGGAGGTAAAAAGGATGGAAAAGAAGAGGGAAGTCATTGAATATTATAAGAAAAACAAAGAGAAAATAGAGAATATAATCCAGCATGGTGAACCATTAGCTCAATGCTATGCTAAAGGATTGAAACGGTTCATAAAAGAGGAAACGGAGGGATCTGAATGAAAATATCAAGTGATCCATTGGTTTGGGGAAAGGCAAATAATCCACACAAAAGAAGAAAGATTCCAAAAATCAAGTTAATTCAGATTAAAGAAGAGCTTCTAGATATAGCTAGAAACCACAAACCTGATTTAATTTTTGAACCTGAGATGGAATATAAGGTTGGAGCTGTGGGGATAGGACCAAATCAATACAGAGAAATCAGATTCCATCTTGAAGGTTTGAGTTATCCTTTTGCAAAGCTGAAAGAAATCTTCGATATACCATTCGAAATTCAAGATATAGGTATTGCTGGAAAACTAATATTTCAAGAAGAAGAATACCCCCCAAGCTGGTATGAAATTGGAGAAGTGGTTGTAACCGATCTTTCAAGGAGTGAATTTGATGAGTGATTTCGAAATCAAAGAGAGTTGGAACGGTAAGCAACCAAAAAGAGATCCAGATGCTGAATACCTTGAAAATCTAATCTACATAATGTATCGAGAAAACAAATTGGAAGTATATTTTGAGTCTGTTAAATTGGTCCATGGATTTCTTAAAAATAAACACGCAGAGATTGGCGAGGTCCACTATCACAATGATCAGCCGATAGCTGTGAAAGGCTATCTCCCGTTGGGATGCTTGAGAATCAAAGGGGAGAAGAGAAAACACCCCAAAATAGTGATATAGATGAAAATTTCGAAAAACCCGTATAATGATTATATTCTCTCCAAAAGTGATAGGGCTAGGCTTCCCGATTTTCTAGGAATATCACACTTCTACTCAAACGAATTTAAAAATGTAAATATGATTATTCAGGAGGGATTAAGCTGATAGAGATACCAGAACCGTTAAAGAACGATAATTTCAGATTCGTAAAAGTGAAAAGACAATCGAAAGCAGCATTTGAAAAAAATTGGACCGATAGAGGTTACAAATATGATGCTACAGAACTTAAAGCTCATTTGATGAACAAGGGAAATTATGGAGTCTTGACTGGATTTGGTGATCTAACAGTTATAGATGCTGATATAAAAGAAGTTGAAGAACTTGTAAAAAATAATCTTCCAGAAACCCTAACGGTTCGTAGTGGTGGTGGAGGATGCCATTTTTACTATAGATGTCCAGAACTTGAAAAACCAATCAGATTAAAAGATGAGAAGCCTGGAGATGTGGGAGATGTTCAGCATGATGGGAAAATGGTCGTTGGACCAAACTCTATCCATCTAAGTGGGAATAAATATAAAATAGAGAATAAGAGGAAAATAGCTGAAGTCAAACCTGAGGATATAAAGGAAGCTCTAAAAAAGTATGTGGCAAAAGATGATACAGATATAAATGATGAAATATTAAAGGAAACTAAGAAAAAAATTGATGATAGAAATCACAAAAATATAAACGATCAATTGTCAATATCTCAAGTTGTTCCATTATATAATCTTAAAAATCTGGGAGATGGAATTTATCAGGGATCTCATCCGATACATGGTTCTGGATCTGGTTGGAATTTTAAAGTAGATACAAAAAGAAATATCTGGGTATGCTTTAGACATTACGATGGAACTCATGCAGCAGCTGGAGGACCAGTTGGATATGTAGCTATGGAAGAGGGGATCGCAAAATGTGAAGATTTCAAGAATAACAATCCATTAAAAGGAAAAAAATTCATTGAAGTATTGAATATATTAAAAGAAAAACACGGGTTTGAGATAGATGAATCATACAAAAAGAAAGATTCAAATGATGAAAATGGAGAGGATGATAAACAGAAAAAAGATCCTGACAGGTTCTTCAATGATGGGGGTTTTGTACCTAAATTTTTAGCTGATGAAATAATGTCCGATGTAAATTTTGTAGTAAATAAAGAATCTGAAGAAATATTTTATTATGATAAAGGTGTGTATAAAAGTGGCGGAGAAGGACTTGTTAAGGAATTATCAGATAAGAAATTAGAAAAAAAGGCGAAAAATCATTATGTTAATGAAACTGTGGAGAGGGTTAGAAATCATTACAAAACTAGAACTGATACTAGAAAATTTCAAGGTGTTGAAAATCGGATAGTGGTTGAAAATGGAATTTTAGACCTAGAAGAAAGAGTTTTAAAACCACACAACCCGGATGAAATCCATCTCGAAAAATTACCGGTTAAATATAATCCTGA
>JBKHIX010000117.1:0-5452 GCA_046538435.1 Thermoplasmata archaeon
TAATGGAAAATAGATGTCTGCTCTAATACCGATAAGTATGCTTATAGGGATATTAATCCTAATCATTATTGTATGGGTTGTCTGGAAAATTGTAAAATGTGTGATCGTTTTGATTTTAATAGCTGTAGTCATAGCTGCTCTATGGTATTTGGGAGGATTATCTGATCTGGCTTTAAGGATTATACCAGAAATGATACCTTTACTAATGTAAGAGATGATCAAGATGGATAACATTATTCAAGTGTATACAGGGGATGGTAAAGGTAAAACAACAGCAGCTTTCGGAGTAGCTTTAAGAGCTGTTGGATATAATCTAAAAACGTTAGTGATCCAGTTCTTAAAAGACCGACAGACCGGAGAATTAAAAGCAACAGAAAATATAGAAGAAATAACTGTAGAACAGTATGGAAAACCAGATTTTATCATCGATGGTGAAGCACAAGAAAAAGACTACAGGGAAGCAGAAAAAGCTTTCCAAAGAGCTGAAAAAGCGTTAGAAGAACATTGGGATATAATAATTTTAGATGAACTAAATCTTTCGATATATTTTGAATTAATAGAAGTAAAAAAAGTGTTAGATTTATTAGATAAAGTAGAAGATAAAGAAATAATCATCACAGGTAGAAACGCTAAAGATGAGATAATAGAAAGAGCTGACCTAGTCACATCCATGGAGGAAGTCAAACATCCATACCAGAAGGGGTTTACAGCTAGGAAAGGTATAGAATATTAAGTAAATGAATTGCTCCTCAAATATTATATATTCCAAAAACACATGTAGGTGAGTGCAAAAAGGGGTTTTATGAATGAGGGTACTTCTAGTAGATGACGAACCCGGTATAGTTGAGCAAGGTAAGATATTCCTAGAGAAAGAAGGAAATTTTTTCTTAGAGGATAAAAATGAGAAATTGAATGTTGACTCAGTTCAGGCTATCGAAGACGCTTTGGAAAAAATAGAAAATGAGGGTTTCGATGCGGTTGTTTCTGATTACAAGATGCCGGATAAGACTGGTATAGATTTATTAAAGACATTAAGGGAAAATGGAAATGATATACCTTTCATCATGTTCACAGGTAAGGGATGGGAAGAGGTTGCCATGAAGGCTCTTAATAATGGCGCTGATCAGTATCTTCAGAAGGGATGGGATCCAAAAGCACAGTACGGAGTACTGGCAAAATCAATAGTACAGGTCGTTGAAAAAAATAGAAATCAAAAGATGTATGAAACTCTTTTTGAAACTGCAAAAGACGCATTTTTCATAATGGATGGGGAAGAATTTATCGAGTGTAATCAAGGCGCTCTTGACATGTTTAATTGTGACCGGGCAGATATAATAGGAGAAGAACCTTACATGTTTTCTCCAGAAACCCAACCTGATGGTAGTGATTCGGGAGAATTATCTAGAAGGAGGATAAATAGAGCATTGAACGGAAAATCCCAGTACTTTGAATGGGTACATCAAACATATGATGGTGAAAAATTCGATGCAGAAGTAGTTCTTAACAGTATGGATATCTCTGGAAAAAGATATTTGATGTCTATTGTAAGAGATATCACCGGAAGAAAAGAAGCTCAAAAGAAACTAAAAGAAGAAAAAGATAAACTTCAGAAATATATCGACGTAGCTGACGTGATCATGCTTGTTCTAGATAAAGATAAGGATATAAAGATGATCAATCAGACTGGATATAGGATTTTGGGGTGTGAAGAAGGAAATATGATCGGTCAAAATTGGGTCAAAAATTTCATACCTGAGCCCAGTAGAGAAGATGCTTTTAATAAATTTGATAAATTATTGAATGATAATTTAGAGGATCAAACATCTATTATACAATCTGTGATAACTAAAAGGGGCAGAGAAAGGATAGTAGAATGGAATTATAAAATACTTGAAGATGAAAAGGGAGAAAAAAGTATACTTGCTTCAGGTAATGATATAACCGATTTGAAACAAGCGGAAGAAAAATTTAGAACATTTTTTGATGAGATAAGGGATGGGATCTTCGTGACTACAATAGGGGGAGAAGATGCAGGGAAGATCATAGAGGCAAATCCTGCAGCATCTGAGATGACTGGATATTCTATAAATGAATTAAAAGGTAAAAATATAATTGAAGATATATCAGTTATACAATCTGAGGAGTTAAAACACGGGATAAGAGAAAGTGAATTACTAGAAGAAGGGGAGATAAGGCTCACTGAAAAGAAAAGAAAGAAAGATGGAAGTGAATTCTGGTCAGAAGTAGTGATAACTCCTATTGAATTTGAAGGTGAAGAAGTAGCTCTGTCCGTTAATAGAGATATCTCTGGTAGAAAAGAGACAGAACAAGAACTAAAAGAGAGTAAAGATAAGATCGAAAAACTTCATGAAATAGCTGTAGAGATGGAATCAGCAAAAACTAGGGAAGAAGTGTTTGAATTGACGATAGAGGCTGCTGAAAAAGTATTAGAGTTTGATTTATGTACTATTTTGATACCTGAAGGTAACGAATTGGTAGTAAAGGCAAGTTCTTCAAAAGTATCTCCAGAAAATCAGAAACACATGCCTATGGATGATAGTATTGCGGGGAAAACTTACTCGCATCATAAAAAATTCATGATAGACGATCTTCATGAAGACAAAGAATCGTACCCTAATTCAGAAAAATACAAATCTGGAATCAGTATCCCTGTGGGTAACCATGGAGTATTCCAGGCTAAATCCTTAAAGAAATCCGATTTCGATGAAAATGACTTAGAGATGGCTGAACTCTTAATGTCTCATGTGAATAACGCGTTGACAAGAATTCAATCTGATGATAGGGAAGAATTTTTGTTGACTTTGTTGAGACATGACCTAAAGAATAAGACTCAGGTGATAAGAGGATATCTACAGATACTAGAAGATGCTGATATACCTGCTAAGTACAAAGATATGATCGATAAGACTATGAATGCAACGATAGAAGGACAAGAGTTACTGGAAAAGGTAGGCACGTTAAAAGATATAAATCGAGAAGAAGAGGTAAGAGAAGTAAACTTAGATATGTACTTAAGAGATGCAATCGAAAAGAATAGAACAAATCTTGAAGAGGATATAGATCTGGAATATGATGGAATAAGTATCGATGTCATGGGTGGTCCATTACTGAAAGAATTGTTCTACAATATTATCGAAAACTCAGCACTCCATAGTGAAGGAGATAAGATCAAAATATCTGTTAAGGAAGAAGAAAATAATATAAAAGTGAATATCGAAGATAATGGAGTTGGAATTGAAGAAGATAAAAAAGATGAGATATTCCAAAGAGGTTACAAAGGGAGAGGTTCGAAAGGTTTAGGAATCGGTCTACATCTTACAAAAAATATAGCTGAAAACTATGGTGGAACGATAAAAGTCGATGACTCAGAGTTGGGTGGAGCGAAATTCAAAGTAGTATTGAAGAGGCCATAGAGTTAAAATATTTACACAACTTTTATTAGTTTGATAAAGTATACTTTTCCGGTACTTTATGGATAATATTACACGTAGATGACGAGTATCATATCTTAGAACAATCAAAATTATTTTTAGAAAAACAAAACGACGATATAAACGTTCATACAGCGACATGTGCTGAAGAAGCTTTGGATATATTAGAGGAGAAAGATTTTGATGCCATAGTTTCAGATTACAAGATGTCTGGGGTGGGTGGTATCTAGTTACTAAAGAAGATAAGGGATCAGGGTATAGAGATACCTTTCATAATATTGACTGCAGCTGGAGATGAAGGAGTTGCGATGGATGCACTCAATTATGGTGCAGATAGATATATAATTAAAAAAGAAAGATTATCCAAACAATTCAAAATCCCTTCTAAAGTTGTAATTATATCTCTTTTGACATACTCCTTCACCTAAATTATGAGGAATTAAAAATTCCTCAAAAAGTCGGAGGCATTCTGCTTGTTTTTCATGTAAGTTTAAAAAAGATTTTGGAGAAGACAATAATTGGGAAGAAAAAAATGAGGTTATAAAAAAACATTCGTCTATTTTGAGCCAAAAAATAATATTTTATTTTTTGTATTTTTCGTATTTCCCTTTTTTATGTTCGTCTCTCAGATCATGATAGTGCTCCGCGTTTGCCCTGGTGCTTTCGCTCAAACTTTCGTCACCTTCCTTCAGAATTTCAACAGGCACTCCTACAGCGATGCTGTAATCTGGTATCTCTTTGTCCTGGGGGACCAATGCATTTGCTCCTATGATGCAGTTTTTACCGACTTTTGCACCACTAAGAACAGTAGCATTCATACCTATTATCGTTTCATCACCGATCTCACACCCATGGATGACGGCATTGTGACCTAAAGTTACGTCTTTCCCAATGTGTGTTTTATGCTCTTCATCGACGTGTATGACAACGCCATCTTGGATATTTGACCCCTTTTCGATAGTTATCGTATTCTGATCTCCCCTGATCACAGCTTTGGGCCATACACTGCATCCTTCCTCGATAGATACATTTCCTACAATGGTTGAATCATCTGCTATATAGCAGGATTCATGTACTTTCGGTGGCAGTTCAATCCCCACCTAAGTCTTATTCAGCTTCGCCTGAGACTGAAAGACGTTCTGGGAAATGGCTGAGTATTATAATGTCTCCTACAGCATTCACCCATCTAAATGGAACGTTTACGTTTTTAGAATCTTCAACCAGTAGGGGATTCGCATCTCCAACGAATACACCGTTTACGTTTCCCTCATCTAGATCCATCACGATATTATCGACTGTTCCTAAAAACATTCCCTTCTTGGTATAAACTTGAAGTCCTATCAGTTCTGATATCTCCTCTAGCATACTAATCGGAACCCTATTACTTAGGCGATTTAAATCTTTTTCCATTAAAATAGGTATAAAACCAACGATACTTTTATAATATCAGCCCGATTTGTAGTATTAGAGGTATTTGTCAGACAGGGGAACGCAATGGGAATCGAGCACTCTAACCAAGATGCATATAAACGTCACTATGCTCTTTTAGATATACTTCTATTAGTGTTCTGGCTGATACTTACCGGCACATTTGTATCAATGATACATGATGGTACTATATCCTTTCTCCACATTTTATTAGGTGTAGTGTCTGCCAGTATAGTCACTTATATCGCTCATAAATTTGTCATACGCGGAGAGGAGAGAGAAAAGGAATCTATATTCGAGTACTTAAATTCCTTAAAAAATGTTGTACTTCTTTTTATAGATGTTATTTTCAGACTGATTGTAGCAAATGGAATATTGATGTATCAATCCTTGACTTTAGACGTAGAACCTAAGATAGTAAAAGTTAAAGTAAACCTAACCTCGGAATCAGAAGTCACATTCATTTCACTTATCATATCTTTGATCCCTGGTACATTCGTATTAGACGTTGAAGAGTTAAAGAATGATTATTATTTGTACATCCATTACTCATATCTTAAAGCTGATAATCT
>JBKHIX010000118.1:0-5449 GCA_046538435.1 Thermoplasmata archaeon
AGCGTCCATTTCCTCGGGACTAAGGTCTCTAGTACCACGTGGTCTCTCAATCATACTTTTCAAAATAAGGATATAATATATAAGTCTTGATTCGAAAATACTTTAAAAGAACAGTTATACTCTAGACTATGAAAGAAAAAATACCTAATAATATCGCGATTAAATTTTTACCACATTTTCCTACGGTTCTTATAGGAACAGGTGAAGATGAAGATGCAAATCTTATTACTGCAGCAATGCTTCACGTATTTTCGATAGATCCACCGTATCTCGGAACAGGAATATCTCCTAAAAGACACTCGTTTAAATTACTTGAAGATAATCCTGAATTTACCGTCAATGTTCCTACCACAGAATTAAAGGAAGAAGTCATGGGGTGCGGTAAAGTATCGGGTAGAGATCATGATAAGTACAAAAAGTATGGGTTAACTAAAGAAGAAAGTAAAAATATATCCACGCCTGGTATAGAAGAATTTCCACTAACTATAGAATGTAAGGTGGTAAAGCAGGTTGAAACCGGTGATCATAATTGGTTCGTTGGTGAGGTGGTTAACGCTAGAAAGGACGAAGATTTTGATAGAGAAGATACGATAATGTATTGGGGCGGAGAATTCAGAATACCGGGAAAAGTTATAGATATAAAATAATCACTCAACTATTCTTTTCATGGCTTCCTTAAGATCATCGTACTTTTGTGAGAAACAGAACCTTACAAGATCCTCTCCCCCATCCTCATAGAAACTAGTACCTGGTACAACAGCCACCTGTTTTTCTTTAACAAGATAATCAGCGAACTCTTTATCGTTCATATCATATTCACTTATATCTGCCATCATGTAGTATGCTCCATCTGGTAACGCTGGTTTTATCTTACTCTTACTCAATTCTTCGTAAACTAAGTCTCTACCCATTCTGTAAAATTCTACCATATCTTCATAATACTTTTCTGGTAGTTCGATGGCTGATACCGCTGCCTTCTGGAACGGAGTAGGAGAACATACTGTAGTATAATCATGTGCTTTTCTTATCGGTTTCATCAATTCTTTTGGAGCAGCTAAATAGCCAACTCTCCATCCCGTTATCGAGTATGCTTTTGAAAAGCCACCTATTGTAACCGTCCTTTCCCACATATCATCAATTGTTGCAAGTGATAGATGTTCTCCTTCAAAGATAATGTGCTCGTACATCTCATCTGTGAATGCGATGATATCATTATCAACACACATATCTCTTATAAATCGAAACTCATCCTTATCGAATACTTTTCCAGTTGGATTGTGAGGAGTGTTCAATATCATACCTTTAGTATCTCTACTTACTTTTTCTTTGATATCTTCTCTGTTAATCTCGAGGTCCTTTCCTATGGTTGTAAAAACAGGTTCACCGTTTGCCATCGAGACAGCTGGAACGTAGTTCTCATAAGATGGCTGGAATATCAATACTTCCTCTCCATTTTCAACTAGCCCCAATAAAGATGACATTATAGATTCGCTTGCCCCACAGGTTATCGTTACTTCAAACTCAGGATCATATTCTAAATTATTAAAATCAAATAATTTTTTTGAAACTTTATTTCTTAATTCCTCTAAACCCCAGGTGATGGAGTATTGGTTGAAACCATTATCGATAGCATATTTAGCTTCTGATTTTACTTTTTCGTCTAAAGGATATTCTGGATAACCCTGAGAAAGGTTTATCGCGTTATGTTTCTTCGCTTTTCTAGTCATTTCACGGATGACGGATTCGGTCAAACCTTGAACCCTTTTAGCTCCCTTTTCCATACTATCCCTCATTAACGATATATGTGCCTGCTTCTTCATTTAAAGCTTTTGACAATTTTTCCGGAGAGGTTATCAAAACCTTTTCCCCACCATGTTTTAAAAAGTGTATGGAAGCTTTTATCTTAGGCCCCATACTTCCAGGTGGGAAATGACCTTCTTCTAGATATCTTTCAGCTTCTTCTAAAGTTATCTTATTCAATTCCTCTTCATCTTCCTCTCCAAAGTTTATATAAACTTTATCTACACGGGTTAACATAATGAAGAATCGTTCATCGATTGATTCTGCAAGAACAGCGCTAGCGAGGTCTTTATCGATAACTCCTTCCACGCCTGTTAATTTTCCATTTTCTTCGATAACTGGAACGCCACCTCCTCCAGCAGCTATCACAATATAACCTTCTTCACCGCTAAAGACTAGATCACTTATTATTTCGCTTTCAACGATCTTCTTTGGTTCGGGTGAAGGTACTACTCTCCTGTATTTACCATCAGAGGTCTTTTTTATGGTCCACCCTTTTTCTTCTCTTATCCTATTTGCTTCATCTTCAGTATAATATGGTCCAACAAATTTACTCGGATTATCAAATGCAGAATCATCCCTATCAACTATAACCTGAGTAACAACACTTGCTATGCTTCTATGTATATCTTTATTTATCAACTCATTCTTTAAAGTTTGTTGAAACATATAACCAATTTGACCTTGAGATTGGGCCCCACATATATCCAAAGGCATCGCAGGTATACTATGAGCAGAGATTTCATTCTGTAGTAATATGTTACCTACCTGGGGACCGTTCCCATGAGTGAATACTATATCATATCCATCTACAATCATATCTGACAAAATATTACAGGTCTCTTCCATCCTACTGAATTGTTCTTCAGCTGTTCCATGATCTTCTGGTCTAATTAAAGAATTTCCTCCTAAAGCAACTAAAGCAGTTTTCATAATAAAAACACCTCTGAGGATGGTAGCATACTGTATGTAATATATAAATCTTGTACTAGTTTTATTGATTATTTATTTCCGTTATCATTTTTGATAATTTACATCGGTTTTTAATATTGGTTTTACCAAATGAGTATTTGATATAAAATCATTTATTAATTAGTTGACTACTATAACATGATGCATACGGAAGAGATAGAAAAAAAGCTAGAAGTGTTAGCCAATAGCTACGCTAAACGGATCCTTGTCGGTTGTTATCAGAAACTCTTGAAGTAGCCAATAGAAAGACGAGTCGTAGAGGTAAAAAAGTTAAGATGTACAAAACTGTATTGAAAAAAACTGTGATCTTATTCGAAGATGGTGAATTTAAGGTAGAATTTAAATATCCTGGACAAAAGAAAGAGAAGGCTCAGTTGGAGTTTGAATAGGTATATCATAATCAGTCTAAAAAGAGATAACAGCTGATATATTAACAAGGTTAGAAAGAATTATATCCTGGTTTTGTTTGGTTTTAATTGAGATAAGGTAACATGAAGGACAAATCAGATTCAGATATCACTGATATTAAGGGTGAGAAGGGACCAAGTAGTGAAGATATCGATGTTATCGAGAACGAGTACAGTGATAAAGAGTTTAAAATTAAGATAAATACTCCTGAGTTTACTTGCTTGTGTCCAGGTAAAAGAGATCAGCCTGATTTTGCAACTATTATAATAACATATATACCAAAGGATTATCTGATGGAGCTTAAATCTTTAAAGTTATATTACGTTTCTTATAGAAATATTGAAATATTTCACGAAGAAGCAACGAATAAGATATTAGAGGACCTAGTAGAAGCTGTAAAACCACGATACATGAGAGTTAGTGGTGATTGGAATATAAGAGGTGGAATTACGACTAATGTCGAAACTGAGTATGTTGATGATGATTGGGAAGGAGATCCTAAAAATGTAGAAATCAAATCTACAGAAAAAGATATCTAACTGGAAAACATGGTTTTTTAAGAAAGGATAGCTTCTCAAGTGGAAATTTTCTCAAATTATAAACAAAGTTCAAACCTTCAATTTTATCTGAGAATTAATTTTAATAGAACTGATTTACGACTAGAAAATTGAAAAAATAGAAAAAGGAGGAGAGAAAGGAATATTATGCGTAGTGTTCTAAGAACGAATTCATATTTTCCTCGTTCCCAGATTCCTCTTTCTCAACATATTTAAGAGCTTCAAGAACTGGGGGTTTTTCTACCCCTTGTTCCTCCTCCTTCTCTATATTTGAAAGGGTTTTCGATAAGCCTAACGCATCAAGACCAACCTCATCAAAGAATTGGGTTATATTATCCATTTTTATGTGCTTTACGACGTTTTCCAACATCCTATTAGCCATGCTGAAAGCTTCTTGTGGGGTTTTGTCGCCATAATTTAGAGCTTTATCATTCTCGAATATTGTAGTTGCATGACTTATATTAGACATCTTTTTTACAACTTTCTGTGCTCTTTCGTATCTGTTCTTCTCTACAGAAAATGGCATGATAGCGTAAGTTACTACCATTTTGCCGTTACGCCTAGCAAGATCTGCTACGACCTGGGAGGCTCCTGAACCTGTACCACCACCGAGCCCTGCTACAACAACAACAAAATCTGCATCATCTATAGTTTTCAATATTTGTTCTTCGTTTAATTTTGCCGCTCTTTTTCCTAGCCTAGGATCACCTTTTGCACCTTCACCATTAGTGATCTCTTTTCCGATCAGCATCTGTCTATCTACATCTAGATCTCCTAGTACTTTTTTATCTGTATTGATACCTATTGTTTTAACGTTGCTCATATTTGAATCTGTAATGGATTCTACGGTATTGCATCCGCATCCACCAACACCAATTACATATACTTTAGTCTGATACAGTAAGGCATCCAATATTTTTTCTGCAGTCCCATTTATGAATAATTCATCTGGATCTGGGACTTCATCTTGGGGTTTTTCGGGGCTGTTATCTTTCATCTATACTATCCTCCGACTTTTTTCTCTTTGGAGCTTACTTATCAGTTCGTCCTACAATGATCATTTTGTCATGAACCTCTTCTCTTCGGTCCTTTCTACTTCTTGGATTTTTTCCACTGTATTGCTTATGTTGTTTATCGTATCGTATTGTTTCTTCAACCTTTCAAGGTCCTTTTGGACCAATCCTTCTCTCACTAGATCCTGTATGGCGTGTTCCCATCCTTCAAAGTAACCCACACCTATCAAATAGTGGATACTGTTTTTGATCTGTTTTGGAAGTGATATTTTCTTAGGAATCTCAGTTTTCCTTTTAGATACACTAAATCTATTTATATAATCTAACGCTGCCTCTCTTAAAAATTCAGATCGATTACTGAATTCGTGTCTGCTTATGAAGGAGTCGATTATCTCCAGGTCTTCATCAGACACACGTAGGGATATTTTCTTTTCCATTTGAGGCACCTTTTAGAGGTGTAATGTAATACTTGTAATACTATTGTCTTACTATTCTAGGCTTATTGTAGGACATAACATAATAAGTATATTAATATATAAGTATTTCCCAAAGCAGGTAATCAATTTTGATATTGCATTGGTTAGTACTTATACTTATCTAATTGTATGACAGTTAAGATATTTGTAGTACATAAATATTTTGTATGAAAATGATAATATAGAATTCTTTTGAGTAATTATTTATACATCTTTCATATAC
>JBKHIX010000119.1:0-5413 GCA_046538435.1 Thermoplasmata archaeon
CATAATTGTACAAATGTAATTAGAAAAATAAATCAAATCAATTTATCTAAAATCCGTTTAATACCGTTTTCTGTACATGAAGGAGCTACATGATCTGCCTTTTCTTTCACATATTCAGGAGAATTTTCCATGGCAACACCTATACCTGCTTTATCGATCATCTCCAGATCGACTTCGTCGTTACCGATAGCCATCACATTCTCCATATCAAAGTTTAACTTTTCGCAGACAAGCTTTAGGGCGTTATATTTTGATACAGAAGAATGATAGACTGAGATCGCTCTCCATTCATCGAAATAATGATGTCTATCCAGTTTGATCTTGTTTTCAAAATTGGTCAGAACAAAATTCTCGATATCTTCAAGATCATTTACTCCGTTTCCTTGCCTATGCATCATGAAGTTCATAGGAGTGCCGAACTCTAGAGCGTCTTGATTACTTTTTGAATACCATATCTTTGGATCTTCTGGATGTCGACCTAACTCCTTTTCATCATCTGCAACCCAACAAACCCTTTCTTTGAAGACTGTAGATAATTTATATCGGTTTTTATCGGCGTATGAGGTAAAACTCTCAGCTATTTTTTCATCTAGATCGATGTACTTCCACTCGTCTAGATCTGATTTGTCATCCCATCTTGGACCAAGAACTCTTGCACCATTATTGCAGATCAATGGATACTGTGTCATTGGCAGATCATCTATCATCTCAAGTGTAGATATCCTTAGACGAGTAGTGGCAGGTATCACAGGTATACCTTTTTCAATCACTTTTTTAACTGCTCTTTTATCAGCTGGGTCCATCATCCCGTTGTTTATCAGGGTCCCATCGAGGTCTACAGCAATAAGATCGACTTTCATCACGTGAACTATAAAAATTTTACATCTTAAACCTTTCCGTTCAACAGTAATTTATTTTTATAGTGAATCATCTAACCTGACGATGAAGTTACTTTTGGACAAGAAACTAGAAAAAGAAACTTTGAAGTATTACCTATTTCAGAGTCTTTTAGCTGGTGTATCACTGTTTTTAGCACTTCAATTACCTTTTATAGAACATTTTATTTTGATAGCGGCTATTGGTAGTACTGCTTTTATCGTGTTTGCCATGCCCAGTAGTAGGACTTCAAAGCCTAGGAACGTATTGGGAGGCCATTTCGTTTGCGGATTGATTGGATTGGCTTTGACTGCATTATATCCTGGCTACCTTCCACTTAAAGTTGTGATCAGCCTTGGAGTGGGACTGGCTGTTTTCGCCATGGTTATCTTAGATGTTGAGCATCCTCCAGCAGGAGGAACTGTGATATTCTTGATCATCAATCCTCTAGAGCAGTCTTTCATCGCTCTTCTTCTGTTGGCCAGTATACTAAGTTTGATCTCTTACCTTTTGAGGCCATACATGAGAGATCTTGTATGATTTTACTGATGTTTTGGATTAAATCAAATTCTGAAACAAAGAATATATAAAACCCGTAATCTATGACTAACCGATACTTTGAGTAGTAAGAACGACGAAGAAGAAGTAGTAAGGGTTCCATACCCGAGACGAAACGAAGGACAGATGTTCGCTATAGCAGACAAGATGCTGGGTGGAGGAAGATTAAGAGTTGTATGTGAAGACGGAGAATCCAGGATGGGTAGGATTCCAGGAAAACTGAAGAAAAGAATGTGGATCCGAGAAGGCGATCTACTTATCGTTAATCCCTGGGATTTTCAGGATGAAAAATGTGACGTTGAGTATAGATATACCAGGACTCAGATCAAATATCTGAAAAGAAGAAATCAGATACCTAACGAGATAGATATATTCTAACTTTTTTCTTTTTTTTCTCTTAGCTTTGTTATTCTGTTGGCTATGATAGTCTGGTTTAGTTGAATCTATAATCATAATTTTATTAATTAATATTAAATTTAGAAAATCGATATCAATTCACCAATTTTTTCAACATTTTTCTAAATCTCCGTTTTCTCCTCTTTGAAAATACAAAAGAAAAAGAGTAGGATAGATTGTAAATCGTATTTATTTCACACCAAAACTTACAAATATTGTAAACCATTTACAACTAATTATGTCTAAAGCAACAAAAAGAATACCTGTTACCGAAGAAACACTAGAAAAAATAAAGAAACTAGGACATAAAGGTCAAACTTACGATGAATTACTAAATGAAATGGCTGAAGCCTATAAGAAAAAAAAATTTCTTCAGATGTTGAAGGACAGACGAGAAGAAGGTGAATTCATAGATTTCGATGAGGCTTTCGAATGAGTTATCAATTGATGATCGAAGAAAGAGCTGTCAAAGAGTTAAAATCCCTTCCAAATGATAGGCAAGCTAGAATTAAAAATAAAGTCAAAGAAATTTTGAAAAGTGATCCATTTCCAGGTGGTAAAGGAGATATTAAAAAAATTAAGGAATCTGATTTCTGGAGATTGAGAGTTGCTAATTACAAAGTATTCTATGATATCGATAGAGAAGAAAAGATCCTTTACATTTTATCGATCAAACACAGATCAGATGCTTATAAAGAGATATAGATATATCGGGCCCATATCCACGTTATCGTAGATGATTCATCTCCATTTTTTTCAATACTTTTATTAAACTTCTTTCTAAAATTTCTTTTAGCCTTTCTACTCCTTCATCGAGCTTTTCTTTCGATCCAACTAGAGTCAATATTTTTACTGATCTATCTTCAAGGATCTCTTTGAAATCAAGTATGCTCGTATATGCTAGCTCTGCACCTCTGCTCAAACTTATCTCTCAATAACATACACTATAATGTACAAAAAAAGGAATTAAAGTGCATATTTATGAGGCGAAAAAAAAAATAATAGGAGAATATTAGGGTTTATATTGGTTTAGATAAAAAAATGAGATAAGGGTTGAAAATTGAGTAATAGAATTGCTTCTTGAGAAGCATTTACATTAATAAAATCCTTATCTATTAAACATGAAGAGCGTTCCATCATATGTTCACTGAAGATATAGAACTTGAAAAAAGATCTGAAGATATTGTCAAAGAAGCTGCAGGTCAGTTCAAAAGGGATAAAGATTTTAAGCTTAAAAGTTCGGATGAAAACAGCATAGATGTAAAATTTGGGGATTGGTGGTCCTATAAAGACGATTTAAGAGGTTCTGCTAAGATAAGTTTTCATCCAGGTAAGAAAAAAGCTACTCTAGATTTCAATTTTCAGATGCAGATAATATTATCGAGTATACTGATATATCTGCCTATATTGTTGGTTATAGGTTTGTCCTTATGGGGTGGCATATATCCATTTACGATTTTATTTATAGTCATTCTATTGATTTTCTTCAAGTATCATCATTACTGCTTTTCAAATACTGCTAAGAAGTATAGAAAGAAGATCAAAGATATACTGTATATAGTCGGTAGTGATGAATTCACATTCTGTCCGAACTGTGGTAAAAAAGTAGATATAAGTGAAAACTGGGGCGAAGAGAACTGCCCCATATGTGGTGCTGAATTAAAGAAAAAGAGTAGAAAAAAGAGCGACTATACTAAAACCGAGAAGAAATCAAAGCCAAAGCCTCAGCAATTCGGTGAGAATGTGAGTAAAACAAGACCTACAGGGATCACTATTTTATCAGTACTGTTTGTTGTCAATGCATTTTTTGAATTGCTTGGTATTGCTTATCCAAATATAGGTGTATCTATGCTTCCATCTCTTTTAGGAAGTATAGGGATGTTTATCTTAGGGGTTCACGCTGTTTTATTATTATTAGCATCGTATGGACTCTGGAAAGGCTTGAGCTGGGCTAGAATCATCGCGATCGTGTTTGCTGTGATCGGTCTATTCAATATAGGATATGGAACGATCGTCAATATACTGATACTGTTCTATCTGTTCAAAGACGAGGTGAAGGAATACTTTGACTAAAATAATCTATATTTTTTATTTAATAAGTATATAAGGATGATAATACAAAGATTAACACCTTTTCTTTTTTATACATCCATCAAAAAAAAAGATTAAAATACATCCTTTTTAATGTTTAATAAGGGTGCGTAAGTTTGAATATAAAATTTGGAAAAAATTTAGTCGTCTTTTTAATCTCAATTTTATTGATATTTTCACTCTTTACAGCAGTTTTAGTTGGTGATAATACTGAAAAATCTGAACCATTTAAAAGTGAATTAGATGAAACAGATGATGGATCACCCTGGCCATCTTTTCAACACGATATGAGGAACACAGGTAGAAGTCAATTTGCTTCTTCACATGTAAATGGAAGTGTCAAATGGGAGAAGGATTTAGACAGTTTGAATCTATTTGCATCATCGCTAGTTATGGATTCAAACTCTAATATATACGTGGGAACAGATCAGCATGTCATCTCATTGACCTCGGAAGGAAATATGAGATGGAGATTCAACTCTAGTCCTGATTTTGGCTCAGTTTCATCATCTATGGCAGTAGATGATAACGATAATATCATTGTACCCGGTTTTACAAATTGTTTGTATTCGTTAGATTCTAACGGTGATCTGAATTGGAAGTTCAATACATCTTATAAACAAATATTGTTCAAGTCTCCAGTTATATACGATGATAAAATCATCGTTGGAAGTTCAGATCTATACAATTACTCATCAATTTTAGGCGGTGAGAACGATTATCTGTACTGTTTAAATTCTGACGGAACTCTAGATTGGAAGTATCACACAGAAGGAGTGATGAGTTCCACTGCCGTAGATAGCGAAGGGAATATTTACTTTGGTACTACGGATGAGCACCTATATTCTTTGGATATAGATGGTAATCTTAGATGGAAGTATGATGCTTTAAGTCCGATCATGTCATCCCCATCTATTGGAGATGATGGTACGGTATATTTTGGGACGGGTAATATCTCTTTTAATATGACTATAGAAGAAGGGAATAATTACCTATATGCTGTGAGTTCTCAAGGTAATCTCAGGTGGAAACAGGAATTAAATGGAAGGATCAGAACTACTCCAACGATAGGAAAGGACGGGACCATATATGTTGGTACTCTGAATAATACATTCTATGCTGTAAATGAGAACGGTGAGATCGAGTGGAGTTACGAATGTGATAAAGAGGTTTCTTTCTCTTCAGTGATTAGCAAAGACGGAGTGATCTACTTCACTTCAGGTGGATCTAGTAGGGATAAAAGTACACTATATGCATTGAATGAAAACGGAACTATAAGATGGACAAAAGAAATGGAAAATCTAGCTCCAAGTCCTATAATCGGAAATGACGGGTCACTTTATTTAGCTACTACTTATGGATCTAAATTAATTTCACTTGGTCCTTCTTCACCTACTGTTGATATTACCCAACCCGCAAAGGATGAAGTGATAGAAACTAAAAGTGTTAAGCTTGAATGGGATAGTACGACTTTAGGTAGTAATGTAGATCA
>JBKHIX010000021.1:0-23610 GCA_046538435.1 Thermoplasmata archaeon
GAGTATAGAAAGAATATACGACGTTATAATATTCAACCCGCCATATCTACCTGAGCATGAAGAGTTGGAACCGGATGATAGGTGGGATGGGGGAAAAAGGGGTGATGAGATAACAATTCGATTTTTAAATAATGTAAAAGATTATCTAAACAAAGATGGTCGGGTATATCTTTGTTTCTCAGACTTAGCCCCGCTGGATAGTATATATTCAG
This sequence comes from Thermoplasmata archaeon, assembly GCA_046538435.1. Taxonomy (GTDB): domain Archaea; phylum Thermoplasmatota; class Thermoplasmata; order Halarchaeoplasmatales; family Halarchaeoplasmataceae; genus CAYSTL01. The sequence continues at coordinate 213 of JBKHIX010000021.1, forward strand.
TCATAGCGAGATATTTTAAGGTAATCAACAAAAAAGAAGAACAATTCAATTTTGAAACTTTATATGCTTATGAGTTACGATTGAAATGATTTTTAATAATACAAAATGAACAATTAAAGAAATAAGAAAAGATTTTCTCCCTTGGTGAAATAACTAGTATTTTTATTCAACAGGATGAATCCATTTTTTATATTTTTCTACTTTTCCTCTTACAGTATCCATTAGCATTGTTTGAATTTCGTCAGTTATTGGTCCTTTACCATCAGAAATCTTTCTTCTATCACATTTTCTAATAGGTGTTACTTCTGCAGCTGTTCCTGTAAAGAAAGCCTCATCTGATATGTATATCTGATCTCTAGTTACTGGTTTTTCAATAACTTCATATCCTAAATATTCAGCTATTGTAATTACTGAGTCCCTAGTTATGCCTTCGAGTACATCAGCTAAAGGAGGTGTAATCAGTTTATCATCTCTCACTAAAAATAAGTTTTCGCCTGTACCTTCTGCAACATAACCGTCTGGATTAAGCATGATCGATTCAACGTAGCCATTCTCTACAGCTTCCATCTTTGCCATTACTGAATTGAGATAATTACCAGTAGCCTTAGCTTTAGAGGGGAATATATTCGGATGGTGTCTTGACCAGGAGGAAATTTGTACTTCAACTCCTTCTTCTAAAGCCTTCTCTCCCAGGTATGTTCCCCATGGCCATACAGCGATAGAAAGATTTACAGGATTGTCTAGCGGGTTTACACCCATCGTTTCGTATCCTCTGAAAGCTATAGGTCTGATGTAGCATTCCTTCAGATCATTCCTAATTATCAGTTCTTCTATTATATCTATGATCTCCTCTTTTACATACTCAAGTGGGAGATTGATGATTTTAGCAGAATTTAAGAATCGGTCAACGTGGTCTTCGAGTCTGAAAACAGCAGGTTTATCGTTGCTTTTGTAAGCTCTTATACCTTCAAATATTCCAGTTCCATAGTGCAGGCCATGTGATAATACGTGAACTTTAGCATCCTGCCATTCTACGAACTCTCCATCCATCCATATGTAATCTACTTCTTTCATGTGTAGAGATAATATTTTTTTCAAATAAAACTTTGCATTAAAATATAGAAAATTAAGAACAATTAAATATTCAAAGTAAAATTAGATTTCATGGACAAGAGGATAACAGTTGTTGGACTCATATTATTATTCATAGGTATTATTTTGATCGCTACCTTCTGGCCATTATTTGGTGTCGAAGCTAAAAAAATGAAAAAGGATGATAGGAAATTTATAAATTATGAACTAGGAGAAGAGATTAACGTTTATGGAGTTATAACAGAGATAAAAACAACAGATTTCCCGAGCTATTTAGAGAATTTAGGTATGGAAGATAATGTTCTTATTGAATTAGGGGGAAATGTATGGGTATTGATCAAAAATGAAAATAGTATTGATTTTGAGGAAGGAGATAGTGTATACTTTAAAACAGTATTACGTGAAGGCGAAAGTATTGGCATATCGTATGAATATTGGGAGCTAGATTCTAGTAATGATATAAATTCAAAAAATAATTTAGATTATATCTTTTATTTTATTGCTGGTACCGGTGCAGTAATATCTTCAGCTGGTTTTGTTAAAGAATAGAGTCAAAGGATTAAGTTAAAATACAATGTTGTGGGATGTGATTGTGATGACTGAGCCCAATGAGAGCCCACATATTAACAATTCTTATATCGATTGGACTGAGAAATATCGACCAAAGAATTTATCGGGAGTAATTGGAAATATAAAAGCAAAGAATCAGTTAAAAAGATGGGCTGGAAAGTGGATATCAGGCAAACCTGATAAAAAAGCCGTTGTATTAGCTGGAAAACCAGGGATAGGCAAAACTACAAGTGCTTTAGCGTTGGCAAATGAAATGGGTTGGGGAGTCCTCGAGATGAACGCCTCGGATGATAGAAACAGTGACGCAATCAAGAATTTTGTTGGAAGAAGTGCAGTAGATGATACTTTTTCAGTTGATGGTGATTTTATTCCCTATAATGAAGGTAAAAGAACTTTATTGATATTAGATGAAGCTGATAACGTATTTGGAAGTCAGGATAGAGGGGGTATTAGGGAGATCGCTAATACCATCAAAAAAACTAAACAACCGATTGTATTGATTGCAAATGACTATTATGATTTAAGAAGAAGATCTGAAACTCTTAGCAGAATGAGTAAAAAAATAGAGTTTGAACCCGTTAATCAAAGTGAGATAATTTCACTCCTCCAGAGCATATGCAAAAATGAGGGAGTTAAGTATGAAAATGAAGCGTTACAGGCAATAGCTGACCGAGCTGATGGTGATGTAAGATCTGCTGTTCGTGATTTAGAAAGTATTTCAACTGGGAAGAACAAAATAGAAGTGGATGATATCAGTGCTCTTGGATATAGGAACAGAGAAGCTGAAATATTTCCTTCTTTAAAAACAATTTTACAGAAAAGAGATCCAATAGAGGCAAAAGAAAGTGTAAGATACCTTAATGAAGAACCTGGTAATCTGATAGTTTGGATAGATGAGAACATGCCTAGGGAATACAATAATCCAAAGGCCTTATCTAACGGTTATTCTTGGCTTTCCAAAGCAGATATATTTCTAGGTAGAGTTATGAAAGGTCAGTCATATAGATTCTGGGCGTATGCAACAGACATGATGACTGCAGGGGTATCTATAGCAAAAGATAAAACTTACACAGTATGGACTAGATACGCTTTTCCTACCTGGATAAGAAAGATGAGCAATTCTAAAGGAAAAAGGTCGATGAGAAGGACTCTATCTATGAAGATCGCTGAAGGGGTCCATACAACTTCAAATAGGTCCAGGTTGGACGTTTTACCTTATTTTAAAAACGTGTTTCAAGATGATTTAGAATTTAGAAAAAGGATGGTCAAAAGATTTGAATTCAAGCCTGCAGAGACAGCTTTTCTACTTGATACTAGAACTACCTCTAAAGCAGTTAAGAATTTGTACAAAGATGAGGAAGAGAAACAAGAAAAAGTTAAAAAGAAGGAAGAAAAAGAGGAAAAGAAAGAAGAGGATGAATCAGAGGATAAAGAAGGACAAAAATCTTTACTGGAGTTTTAGCCTATGAGAGAAGAAAAAAAAGAGGTTTTAGAGAAACATGGTTATGTTTTGACTGGTGAAGAAAGCGCAGTCAAATTGTGCCATTGGGTGAGTGAGAAACTCATCAATGGAAGAGCATGTTATAAAGAAGATTTTTATGGAATCGATTGTCACAGATGTCTTCAGATGTCACCTAATGTTGATTTTTGTAATCAGCAGTGTTTGTTCTGTTGGAGATATCAGGACTATCAGAAAAGAAATGAAATAGAGTTTGATGATCCTAAAGAGATTGTGGAGAAGAGTATAGAAGCTCAGAGAAATCTTGTCACTGGTTTTAAAGGTGATGATAGGTGTGATCTCGAGATGTGGGAGGAAGCTAGAGATCCAAATCAGGTGGCTATAAGTCTTGCAGGAGAACCCGCCATGTATCCATATTTAGATGAATTGATAGAGGAGTACGAAAAAAGAGACATGACAACCTTTTTGGTCACAAATGGAACAAGGCCAGATATTTTAGAGAATTTAGATACATTACCAACTCAGCTATATGTTACTCTTGCAGCACCGAATGAGAATGTATACAATAGATTATGTGTTCCAAAGAGTCCAGGTCTATGGGATAGATTGATAGATACTTTAGAACTGTTCCCTTCTTTAGATACTAGGACTGTGGTTCGACACACTTTGGTTAAAGATTGGAACATTGGTTGGGAGGAAGATTATGTTGAACTAATCAGGAAGGCAGATCCGACCTTCGTAGAGGCTAAAGGATATGTATTTGTTGGGGATTCACGAACAAGGATGAGTATGGATAATATGCCTTCTCATGAATTAGTAAAAGAATTTGCGGAAAAAGAAGCATCTCTCTTAGGATTAGATGTTATATCAGAAAAAGAAGATAGTAGAGTGTGTCTTATTGGAGAAGAAGGTATGGATACTAAATTATAATTCTTCTTTTTAAAATATTTTTCTTTTGTTTAAGTGTGAATCAAATCGGAATTTAAATTAGTTTGAAATATGTGAAAAAAAGAAAAAACTCGATTATTCAGACGTATAATGATATTTGGTGTTTATTCACCTGCCTAAGGAGATTTATTTGCGTAGGAGGTGATCCATCTGCAGGTTCCCCTACAGATACCTTGTTACGACTTAACCCTCCTTGCTGAACCCAAATTCGAACATCCCATGTAGGATGCCCTCATCTAGGATCAACTCGGATGGTTTGACGGGCGGTGTGTGCAAGGAGCAGGGGCATATTCACCGCGGGATGTTGACCCGCGATTACTACCGAATCTAGCGTTCATGAGGGCGAATTACAGCCCTCAATCCGAACTACGACCAGGTTTAGGGATTACCTTCCTCTTTCGAGGTTGGAAGCCCATTGTCCTGGCCTTTATAGCGCGCGTGTAGCCCGGGGGATTCGGGGCATACTGACCTACCGTAGACCTCACCTTCCTCTGACTTAGCGCCAGCGGTCCCCCTAGTGTGCGCTCATCCTGGCGGATGGGGTGGTAACTAGGGGCGAGGGTCTCGTTCGTTATCTGACTTAACAGAACGCCTTACGGTACGAACTGATGACGGCCATGCACCACCTCTCGGACATTCAGGCAAAGTCGTCAGCTTGACCCACATTTGTCCGTCGCCCCCGGTGAGTTTCCCGGCGTTGAATCCAATTGAACCGCACGCTCCTCCGGTTGCGGTGCTCCCCCGCCAATTCCTTTAAGTTTCAGTCTTGCGACCGTACTTCCCAAGCGGTGGACTTAACAATTTACCTACGGCACCGGATGCCCGCGTAAGACTTCCGACACCAAGTCCACATCGTTTACACCCTGGACTACCCGGGTATCTAATCCGGTTCGCGCCCCAGGGCTTCGTCCCTCACCGTCGGATCCGTTCTAGCCAGACGCTTGCGCCACTGGTGGTCCTTTTAGGATTACAGAATTTTACTTCTACCCCAAAAGTACCTCTGGCCTCTCCCGGTCCCAAGTCTAGCAGTCTCCCTGGTATTCGAACGGTTAAGCCGTTCGATTTACCCAGAGATTTACCAGACCGGCTACGAACGCTTTAAGCTCAATAATAATGGTCACCACTTGAGCCGCGGGTGTTACCGCGGCGGCTGGCACCCGTCTTACCCGGCCCTTATTCCAGCTGCGTTTTAGACAGCTGAAAAGCCAACACTGGGTGTTGGCACTTGGAATCTCCTCATCGTGGTTTCCCACAGTGTGAAGGTTTCGCAACTGCTGCACCCCGTAGGGTCTGGGATCGTGTCTAAGATCCCATCTCCGGGCTCCCCCTCTCAGGGCCCGTACCCGTCATCGGCTAGTGGGTCCCTTACACCCACTACTACCTGATAGGCCGCAGACTCATCCTTGGACGCTAACGCTTTCAGCCTTGAAGCATTCCAGCAACCAAGACTTATGAGGTATTATCCTCAGTTTCCCGAGGTTATCTCTCATCCAAGGGTAGATTATCCACGTGTTACTGAGCCGTCTGCCGAGATCCGAAATCTCTCGACTCGCATGTCTTAATCAGATTCCAATAGCAGTGACCGCCGGCAGGATCAACCGGAATTAATAGGAAGTATAGGTCTCAAATTTTTGATGTTTGAGATTATTTTTGTAAAGTTGAATCCATATTGGCAGTAACTGAAAGATCATGTCTTTCAGTATAATCTCCTGGAAATGGCAGGTGAATAAATTACACCTTTCATTATACGTCTGTCGGACTCAAGAGATCACGGAAATTAAGTCCGGGTTTCTTGAATCCCCATCAAGTGTTCTTCCCACACAAGGCCACCCATATATATGTTTTTTGATTGGCAAACCTTGTTTTTTTGGTGAAGTAAAATGTACTTCACCAGTAGGGATATTATTCATTATAGCATCAAGTATTTAATCCTTTCCAAAGGTAAAATATTGTATATAATCAATTTTAAATTAAAAGCCATCTAAAATCATATTTTAATTATTGAATTATTCATTTTCGTTTTTAATTTCTGACTCTCTGATGATATTGTCCTGAATGTCATTTTTCAATTTTTGTAATATTTCTTCGTGTACTTGAAGAAACGAAAGAGTAATTGGATCATCAATACCTTTTTCCTGTTCCCTGATGGATTGAATTTTATTTTCAATCAACTCTTTGATTTTAGACCATCTAATGTATTCTTTATTCATTATGTTATGTAATAGTTTAATATTTAATAAGGTTAACTCATAATATTTAGGTTCTATCATCTCACTGTTGTTTTTATCAAACATAATCTTCCAAAAACTATTTATTTGTAACCTCAATTCGAACCATAATGGTGCTAAAAAGAAAATCGATCAGAAAATTACTATATGTTATCGTATCGGTTATTTTGCCGATTGCCCTAGTAATAATAAATCATGCGTTTTGGATTGATAACATAATTTTATCTATCGTTTTATTATCTTGGATGGGATTTTCTATGTTAGCTCTCCAACCTTTCGAAAAAGGAAAATACGAGACGATAGAACCTTAATTTTTAGATCAGAACTCAAGATCTTCATCATCGCTTTTTCAGCTCAGCAAGGGTCTGATCATCATGTATTAATCAGTATGGTAACTTCTTCAAATTAAATTTTTTGTATATCTGAATTCGAAAATAATTTATATCCTGTTCTATTCCCTTTCATATCAACTATGAAATTTGGAAGGTATGGAAGGTTAATTGATGATAAGGGGACAGTATCATTCGCTTTGATAGCTGTATTGTTAATTCTACTGTCTATAATATCAGTAACTTACATGGCGAGAATAGATAGAATAAACCGTGAGAACCAGTTAAAAAAAGAAAGAATCACTATCTTAGAAAGTAATTTAGAAAAAGTATATTCAGATATAAAATCACGAATTCGGTTTATAGCTATAAAAAGTGTGTATGAATCTAGAGACAAGGATAAAGAACTTGAAAATTTTTTTTCTGAAAGGGTAAATAACTATATTTTGGAAAAAATAGAGCAAGGAGGATGGAAAATAGGAGAGGATTCTGTATACACTAGTGAAGAGGATTATAGACTCAATATACAACAAAATAAAAAAGCTGTATCTGAAATCCAAAAAATTGTAACAATGTCCAGTCAAGAGAAATATAATAAAATAAGGAATGATGTTCCTGGTAATGTAGGAGTTGTCAATAAAAGTTTTTCTTATGAATTAAAAGGATATATCAATCTAAAAATAGAAAGTGGTAAAACTGAACTAGATATGAATAAAAATCGATCATTTGAAACGGATGTAGAGGTCCCTTACCCTTTTTTTGATAGAAAAATACAATCATTTCAGGACTCTTTGAATGGTAAGAGTAGTGACATCGGTCGAATGATGAGATACATACTTACCACTCTAGCCCAGTATAGAGTTTTAAGGGGTTATGGGATGGAGGAAGATGAGCTAACAGGCACTGAAAATGTGATAACAAAAAGTGATATTGAAACCGCTTTAAATCTTGCTTTGCTATTGGAGATGTGTTATAAGTTTAGATCATATGATCCAGAAAGTTTAGATGCGTTTGAGCAAAATTCAAGCGTTTCAAAAAGAAGTAAAATCAAAGATTTAGTAGAAAATTATACTCAAAATGGATTGATCGATCCATCTGATATAGTCTCATTATTTTATGGGTATGGTTATGATGACGATATAGTGAAAGAAAGAAATTCGAGACCTATCGATACATCTGCTATAATCGCTCAATCTTTATACAGTATTTTAGATCAGTTCTTGGTCAAGTATCTTGAGTATTTTGGTCTCGATATTTGGGGTGAACTAATCTATGACGGTATTCAATTCTTAGATGGTCTAATAAGAACGATCAAAGATAAAACTGATTCTTTGCTCGATTGGGCTTTTCATAAGGAAGATAAAAAAGAGGTAACAGATAAGCAGATTGAAAGTATGAAACGATGGGTAGAAAAGATTTTCATTAAGACTGGTTTAGGTTCACCAGAGTTGATAAGGAATAACTTTACTCTTTATAATAAATACAAAGGTAGAAGAGTCGAAAACTATCCTGGACTGCCTGATAATTATGAATTCAATTATGAAATTAATTACAAGTCTAAGTTGACATCTAAAGATCATAGGTGGTATAGTTACGACTGTAGTCATGACGGTATCCATAATAGAAAAAGAGGAGATACATGTGATGAAAAAGTTGAGATAAATACTAGTGATAGTTCAAGTAAAAAGGTACGGTGCGGTGCTCAAGAGATAATAATTGGTTATGACTACATTGAAGGTGATGTTGAAATATCTTTAGAAGAAGCGATAATCAATTTTAGAAGTAAAAATATACTTAACACGAATAGAGACATTTGGGAGGAACTTTTTAAGGAAATAGAAAAGAAGGTAGATATTGATTATTTACAAAAAGATCTTAAAGAGACGTTAAAAAAGGTAATTAATAATATAGCAGAAAATATCATGGATAATTCAGCTCTGAATAGTGATAGGTACATCAAAGTAAATCCTACCGACAAGGAATCATTGTTAAATTCGATTCAGCAAGAGGTTACAGATGCTGTACAGGAAACAGTGTCTTATTACAGGGAAAATACTAGTAAGATTAATGAAATTGTTAGAAACAATCTAAATGATAATAGAAGAATTAAAGTCTTAAAAGATTGGTTAAATGAAAATTATGAAGAGATCGTTGGTAAGGAAGAATATATCAATCAAGTAATCCGTGATACTGCCTACTTTTTAACCGATGAAGATAATGAATTTTTAAATATAGAGCCTGGAAGGACCAAAATAATCCAAAGTGGAATCAATGATGCAAGTGATATGATATTGAAAAATCAGTCTAAAGTTATAGACAGAAAAAATGTTTCATTTATTGTTCAGAACGGCGGTGTAAAATCTTACGATAAGATCGATCAAATCATTGAGGACCTGAGAGAACCTGTTGAAGATGCATTTGAAGATATAAAACGAAGAGAGGTAAGTGAAACGGATAAAGGAAACTATCGTTCTGAAGAGGATGGATTGATTATACAGGCTTTAGATGCTTATCAGTATGGGGATGTAAGTGATACGGGAGCACCTCAAGATGTAAGTTTATCTATTAGTAATGACCATCCTTATAAAGAGAATGGAGGAAACACAGAAAGAACTAGTCGGAAAAATATATCATCTATAAATAAATATGTGATAAAAAATGACACGAATGAATATACACCTAAAAAACATAAAAGTATTGAATCTAGTAGAAGAGAATATTTAGAAGAGGAATTTGAGAAAAAATATTTCGCACTCAAATCGTTAAAAAACGATAAAATAAGATCTAAACCTTCTGCTAATTTTGATTACTATCCCAAATATCCCACTACATTGGATCGTGTATCTTTTGAAGACTCGAGTACTGACAATGGTTCTATCCTAAACAGGACCTGGAATATTGAAGATTGTGGTATTTTTTATGAAAAGGAGTTTACTTACAATTTTTCTGATGATGGAAATTATGATGTGATTTTAAATGTCACGGATGAAGAAGGAAACTTTAATCAGACCTCTAAAACGATCCATGTGAATAATACTGCACCTTTTGTAGAGATGGAAATAAATCCAAATATCGATATTAAAACTGATCAAAATATTACTTTTAATCAAACTAGCCATGATGTTGATGGGGAAATTGTAAACAAGACATGGTACTTTGGAGATGGTAAAAAAAGTGATAAGTCCTTTGTTAATCACAGTTATAGCGATCAAGGTTCTTATGATGTCATTCTAAAAGTATGGGATGATGATAGTGATTGTACAACAGTTAATAGGACTCTAAACATTGAAAATAGGCCCCCATTAGTGAAATTTAATTCCTCAGCATCAGTTATAACAGAGGGAGAAACTGTTTCATTTAAAGATAAAAGTGTTGATCTAGATGGAGATATAGTAAATTGGACCTGGAGTTTCGGTGATGGATCGTTTAATTACAGTAAAAATACATCACATATCTTTAATTCTCCCGGAATCTATAACGTCAGTTTAACTGTTACAGACGATGATGGTTCAAGCAACAGTACTAGCGAACAGATATTAGTGGATGATTCTCCTTATGTAAAAGATATATCTCCGGATAGTGGTTCAGCTTGGGATGTTGATCAGAGTATTACTGTTGAATTTTCTGAGAGTGTAAAAACTTCATCTTTGATATACTACATTAATCCTGATATTGATTTTGAACTTATATGGTCTGGGGATGATGAAGTAAAATTTATACCTAAAAAAACATATGATAGGACTGAAAATTACGAATTAAAAATAATCGATATAGTAGATATAGATAATAGCACAGCTTCTTCATTAAAACAAGATGTTTCGATCAATTGGACTGTAAAGGATTTTAATTCCGTTGACGCACATTATCCTTTTATGAAAAATAGAAGTAAAAAAACAGTACCTGTAGGAAGGTCTATAGTAATAATATTCTCGGAACCGGTTAAGGATAATATCGATTTAGACTCATTGATAGAGTCCGATGAAGAAAATATAGACTGGAGTTATACCCTTGCTTCAGCTTCGGATAATAAAGTACTTCAGATAGATCACTCACCTTTCAGTTATGGAGAAGAAATCGATTTAAAACTGCACCTACAAGAAATAATGACAGAATCTGATGGTACAGTAGTGACTGAAAATGGGAATATAGATGATACTTCTCTAGACATACGATTCAGAACAAAAGGTAGGAGAGTGTATCCAAAAATAAATGAGATTACATTTTTTGGTGAAGATGATAATAGATTAAAAGTTTCTTTTAATAAAAAGATGGACAAGGAGTCATTTTCTTATCGTTTATATCCCACGACATCAGGAAAAAACGTCGAAAAAAGCTGGGATGAGGATAATACTGAATTAAATCTGTATTTTGATTCCTTACAGGAAGATCAAAGATATAAATTATATATCGATATTAGGTGTCGTGAGGGTTTCACATTAAATTCAACAAAATTACCATTTACATTTTCAATAAAAGATAGGACTAATCCAGAGGTAGAATACTTTTCACATAGTAACAATGAGGGATTTTATCTATCTCAGGCACCTGTAAAGATATCATTTTCAAAATCTATGGATCCAGAAGGATTTGACTTTCTTTGTAAACCTACTGTTTTAAATTGGAAAGAGAAATGGAATGATGAAAACACGACGCTTTCGTTATATCATGAAAATTTTGCTCCAAATAAAGAATACAAATTTGAGATACTTCAGGCTAAAGACGAGTATGGTAATTCAATAAATATAGAAGATAAGAAAATCTATAACTTTAAAATCAGTAAAAAAGGTGAGGAGATACAGGCAAATTTGATAGAAGAAAAAGTGTTTTCAATTATAGGAAAAGGTGCGGAGAAATTTTCTTTATTCAGTATGCTTGAATCATTTATGACTAGAACAACCTCTAATATCATAATGAGTGATCAGATGACTAATTTAGAATACAGATTGCCACTCAGCTCAGATAAAGAATTTGAATACTGGTCTGATTACAAAACCAATAAAAACAAGGGGTCAGGGAGAAAGTTAAAATTAAATCCAGATATCGATCCAGATTATCTGAAAATTGAAGATAAAATAGATATTAGTGATCCCAAGGGTGTCCATTATACAAAGATAAACGAGATAGCAGATAGGCCTTTCGAGACGACTTGGGATATAGATTTAAGCGATGTTAGTTTTCAATTGGATTTGACCAATGATAAATATGACATTATACTTGATGGCTCGAAAAAGAGGATTACTGAGAATAGAACCTGTCGAGTAAATCTTTCTTTTTCGGTCACAGTAAGTTCTGGATGGGATCTAGAAGGAGTAGGATATGAAGTTAGTAATGATATATTGTCAGATGCTGTAGATTTTATAAAGCGAGCATGGGGTGTTATCAAAAAATCGGTATCTTATCTAATTGATGGAATTCAAAAGATATTGAACATCTTTGACAGAATTGTAGATTTTATTAAAGATAGTTCTGATAAAATAATTCAGATGCTGGGAAATATGATTAGACAAGTTGTTGTAGAATTGATTAGTAAACAGGTATCTAGCTTGACTGATCTTGTAGAGAGTAATATACCCAATTTTAAACATGAATTTGATTTGTTGGGCATGACTTTGTCAGTAGATACGAATAAAAATAAGGTACGAATACCCAATCACAATGGATTGGTAGAAAGGCATTATAATGTCAGTCTAGCTGGAGGATTTAAAAGTAATGACTTTGATTTTAACCTAAATATTTTAGAAAATAACGTTGTCTGCTTTGGTAAATTTACTGTAGGTGATTTAGAAGCAGATTGGCAGATTGATCCATTATTTAATCCTGAAAGTGATTTTCAGTATAGTATTTATGATGCTTGGTTTAATCTTCAGGGTGAAACAGATAATTCGTATCTAAATCTGACCAGCCCAGAGGAGTCCTCCAATTCAGAATCGTTGGAAGTGAGTCTAGGTGAATATACACCGATAGATAAAACTAAGATACCAATAGGTCCTGTTGTGGTAACTGGTATTGATTTAGGGATGAGTTTTGAATATGAAAATGTGAATGAAACTACGAGTTTATTTACTGGTATGTTAGATAAGGTTTATAGAGACAGTATGAAGTCCATGGACGGGACTTCATTTAGTTTTCAATATATTATTGATTTCGTCAGGACTCTTATTAGAGAATTTATTGATGAGGTAATTTCATTTGTGAAAAATTTTGTAAAATCTATAGTCATCTTCTTTGAAGCATGTATAAATGGAATAGATGTTGAATTAACTTTTGGAATAAATGACAGTCAAGCAGTTTTTGATTTTGTTGAATGGATATCTAAAGCTGTCAGAGACATAATATTAGATATCGTCGATATGGATATTCCTTCTATAAATGTTGATCCGCCTGATAGTCTTTTCAAATATACTGAGATCGAAGTTGAGACTGGAATAACAGATAACGTGAGTACTTATTTTAATGCTAATCTTCCAGTATTAGCAAGTCTAGCTGATATAAACTTAGGTCGATGGAGGATAAATTTTGGAGTGAAGATGCCGGATATGAAGTTGATAGACGGAGTTTTGATAGAAAAATAATCACCTATATATAAATGAAATTCATGATAGTTTTGTTTCCATTTACATCAATGATTCTTCTCTCCAAATTAAGTATTGCATATTTATCTACGGTAAGGCCTGTATTTTTTTCATCTTTATTTTCTATAATTTTAGGATTTATCTTGTAGTCAATCGGTTCCCAAAGATGTACTGTATTTATGGGATATGGGGTGACCCTTGAAGAATTGTCTTGTAATAGGAATTCATTAGAAATGATTAGTTTCCTATGCAAAACGAATTCTTCTGTTTTATTTATATTTCCTTCATCGATAGTGGTCATATTCCAGCTATAGAAATCGTTTAAATATTTACCAAACTCTCTTATTTTTTCTATTCCCTCCCCTTTATTTTCCTTTAATGGATAAACAAATGTTTTGTAATCCTGGTTTAATTTTTTTGATTTTAATACTATTGCATCTTTATCATTTGCCTCGAAAAAATCAATTCTTTTTTGAATCATGTTTAAAGTATTATCCGAAACCGAGTCATTGAGAAATAGGGGATCAAAGAGGTAAATATCTTTGTAGATTCTTTTACTATTTTTCGTATCTTGATGTTCTGAATAGATATAATTTTTAGTAAAATTTAAAGTGCACTGAGAAGGAAGGTCGATATAATATTCTGAATATTCATCTTCGAATGATATGGTCACATTGAATTCAGCATCTGTCCTCGAAACTTCATCGATCAATCCAGATATGTTTTCTACCTGTTCCTCTAATTTTATTTCCTGTAATGATCGGTTCTGCCATGTGAATATACTGATTACTGATGCTGTCAAGATGACGGCTGCGATAATCCATACCATTTTTGAGAGTAAGTAGTCGAACATCCAATGGTTATATGTTTTTTTATTATAAAGGTTATCATCAAAATTAAATATATCCAAAAAGATGTTACATAATATGTTAGGTTTTAGCTGTGAAAAACCTGTAATAGGTGTTATTCATCTCGAACCTCTTCCGGGAAGCCCGTGTTTTGATTCCATGAAATCTGTTTTGGATTCAGCTTTAAAGGATGCTGAAAATCTAATAAAGGGGGGAGTCGATGGCATCATAATAGAGAATTTTGGGGATAAACCATTTGTTAAAAAAGTAAGTGATTTGACAGTATCTTCGATGTCTGTTGTTATAGACCAGGTTTCTGATTTATCTGATATTCCCATCGGTATAAATGTCTTGCGAAATGACTGGAAATCTGCTTTATCGATTGTAAAAGTACTAAATCTTGATTTTGTGAGGATAAATGTTTATTCTGGTATTGAAGCTACACCCGAGGGCTTGATCGAGGGTGAAGCGGGTAAAATTCAGCGTTTCAGAGAAAACAATGATATAAAATGTTTCATCATGGCTGATATTCACGTAAAACATGGGGAAGCTGTATATCCAAAAAATATAGAGAAAGCAGCGGTAGAAACTGAGGAGAGAGGATTAGCAGATGCACTCATAGTAAGTGGTGATAGAACAGGGAATGAGGTGGATTCTGATCAACTCAAAAATGTAAAATCTATAGTTGATATACCAGTTTTTATAGGTTCTGGGATTAACAAAAATAATGTAAATATATTGGCGTCAAAAGCAGATGGAGCTATAGTTGGAACTTATTTTAAGGAAGATGGTGAAATTGAAAACTCTGTATCGTTAAAAAGAGTGAAGGATATATTGGTAAAGATGGATGAAATTAGATAGCTGGTTTTTTGTAGTTTTTCATATAAAAAGTACTGTTTTCTTTATAGGGCTTTTAATAACTTTTCAATCTTTTGATCCATTCCTTTTGGAATTAAATAGAGTGAGGACAATAATATGATAAAAATTGAAGAATATATTACATATATTTTGTTCTTTGTCGTGTCAGATTATCGTGCTTTTTATTACCAAAATACTGTTGTTTTATTCATAAATCTCCATTTAGTAGTATAGTGTATAGTATGATTGATAAATGCTTTCTTTATCGTTTTTAATAAGCACTAAAAACAAAAATAATATTTAATTCAATGCGTTCTCTAAAACTAGATATCGATGAGCAAGAGTATCGAAGATGAGGCTGGGGAGATCCTTGAAGATGTAGAGATAGAGATTGAGATGGATAACGAAGATATTGAAATAACTGATAATATGAAAGAACTGATCAAAAGGGTAGAAAAATCGGATAAATCCTATCGATTATCATTGGAGGACCCTAGCTTATATCTTAAGATATCTTCATTGTTGTTCAAGGATGGTCAGATCAAAAAAGCAGAAGATTTTGCAAAGAAATCTTTAAAGATCGATAAATCATATGAAGGATTTATGTTACGAGGTAATACTCTTTACGAGTACAGGGATTATAAAGGAGCTTTAGGATATTATAATGAAGCCCTGAAGTATAGGCAGGATAAAAGTACCTACCTGCATAAAGCAAAAGCTCTAAGAAGAAGAGATATGAATGAGAGGGCTCTGGAATCATTAGAAAAAGCTATTAAAATTGATAAGGATCCAGAATTAATAGGAATGTATGCTGATATTTTAGTAGATTTAAATAGAATCAAGGATGCTAAAAGATTCTATTCTAAAGCCGATGAATTAGGAGAGGAATCGAATTACAAAAAAAGAAAGATCGATGAGCTTCTCGAAAAAGCTCAAGACCAATCGATCCCTGACAGATTTGATAGAATCCTTCAGTTAGATGATAAATGTAAGGAAGCATGGCTTGGTAAAGCTGAGAAATTATGGAATATTAACCAAAAAGAAGAAGCTATTGAAACCTTAAAAGATGCTGATGAGATATTGGATGATAAAGAAGTAACTAAGAAATTGGAAGATTATAAAGAAAATATTTTAGACAAGGTGGAATGTGAAATTTGCGAAGGAACAGGTGAATGTAGAAAATGTCAAGGTACTGGTGATTGTATTAGTTGCAGAGGAACTGGTAATTGTGTAGAATGTGAAGGTACTAGTTACTGTTCGAACTGTGATGGGACTGGAAAATGCCCTAACTGTAAAGGCTCTGGCAAAACTGGATGGTTAAGCACCTGTGAAGTCTGTGATGGAGATGGAAACTGTATAGAATGTGGTGGTCATGGTATGTGTGAAGTCTGTGATGGTACAGGTGATTGTGTGGAATGTGGTGGGAATGGGAACTGTGAGGATTGTCAGGGAAGTGGAGAATGTACCGAATGTGATGGAAATGGATATATTATTGAAGGTAAAAAAATCTAATATGGTAAAATAGTAAAAAAAATGAATAAAAATGACACCCCCACAAAAAAAGGGAGGGAGGGTGATTATCGTGATACATGAGGTATTTGCCCTATTGTACATATGTACAATAGGTATAAATGTTATAAATAATTTACCATTATTATCTGAATTAGTTTAATTAAATATAAATACAGATTTATTTTAAATTTAATAATTTTAGATTTTATTATTAATCTAAATCTGGTTCAAATCCTTTCGGAACGGGTACTTCCTTTATCCCCCTAGGCTATTAAAAAGATTGAGATATTTAAAACATTTTCTTACTGTTCCTGATACAACATACAGGTATTAGAATTTAAAGATTATTTAATGGAAAATTAATCTATAGACATCGTCAGTTATTTAATTTAATATATTATTATAAGCTCTTAATATTTTTTAAATTGAACAAATAAATATTAGGGGTGAGTAAAAAGATGAGAGTGCAAAAGTATATGGTCATATTATTAGCGATATCTTTGATGTTGGTTATACCTACTATAGCCAGCGCACAATACAATGACTCTGTAAATGACTCGGATGGGGATGTGTTTTATTATCAAATAACTGATTCAAGCGCTTATTGGGACACAAATAAGGAAAGACCAGATATAGATATAAGAGAAGTAGATTTATCAGAAAGTGGTGGAACTGTTACAGTTTCTATGACTGTCAAAGGATCTATAACTTCTTCTGAAATGGTCTGGTATTACTTGATCTTAGAAGATGAAAATGAAGATACCTATCAAATCCAAACTGAAGGTTCAAATGCTTATATGATGTTTCCAAATGGTTACATGACACCAAGTCTTTCTGGAATAGGTAGCGATACCCTAAGAATATCTTTCGCATTATCAGAAGTAGGTAATCCTGCTAGCTTGACTATATCAGAAGTGGAAACCTATGATTGGATAGATTCCGAAGAGTCAGGTGAATACTATTATGATGTAGCTGGTCCAGATGCTACAGAACCAGTTGATGATGGTAATGGAGGTTCTGGCGGTGGAGATTCCGGCGGTGATAGCGATGGAGATTATCCTGATTTCATCCAAGAGTATATTGAAAAGGGTATGTGGTGTTTTGCTCTTCTGATCATAATCCCTATTTTGATAATTATAGTGATAATAGTGGTTTTAGTAAAGTTATTGAAGAGCGGAGGTGAAGGAGATAAACAACAACCACAACAATATCAGCAGCAACAGTATCGAGAGTATCAACAACCACCCGAAGAAGAGCAGGGAAAAACACCTCCACCACCAAAAGATCAGGGCGGAACTGAAGAAACTCCTCCTCCACCCGAGAGTCAAGATGATTCTAATGATCTACCTCCGCCACCACCGGAGGAATACTGAATAGGTGGACTGAATAGGTGATTTGATATGGATATAAATGATATAATTTCAGCTCCGGATCCGAACACGACCTTACCACCTAAAATAAGAGAAGCTAGAGATATGTTTAATTACGCAGCGATATTCTTCGGAATAGCAGCAATAATCTATGTACTCTGGGGAATTTGGGATATCTTCAGAGGTATATTTTGGAGTTCATTTTGGTTTAGTGGATACTATGGAACATTACAGATATTCTATGGCATCGTTAGGATAGTCTTAGGTGTTATAGCATTCGTGATCAAGGGTAAATTTATAGAAAATATAATCAACCCTATAGACCAAGGAAGGTATAAGGAATCTGAGGACAACATGATATTGTACATTATACTTGGTTTAATATTTGGTCTAGTAATTTCTGGTATTTTAATAATACTTGGATACATGAAGTTCCAGGAAATCGATACTCAAGCTAATAAATGCCCAACGTGTGGAGCCCCACTCAGATATATCGCAGAGTACGATAGACATTATTGCGATAATTGTGGGGATTACAAGGTTCCAGTACACCCACCAGAACCATCTCCACCGCAATCACAGCAACAAAATCAACAATATCAGCAACCACAAAGTCAGCCCTATCAGCAAACAGGTCAACAGTATCAACAAGGGTCAGAACAACAATATCAAATTCAAGAATCGAGTCAACATGCTCCAAACAAACCTGCAGAAGAGGAAAGTAAGAAAACATGTCCAACGTGTGGTAACGAAGCTAGATGGATAAAAGAATACGAGAGATATTACTGTGACAACTGTCAGAAATATCTATGAACTGAAGAAAAGAACAGGTTCGGGTAGAACGCAAAAACCATTTTTTCTTTTATTTCTTCGAATATTGTGAAATAACTCTTTTATTCTTTGTAACAACTTATTATTGATCAAGGTGTCTTAAGATGAGATATAAACTTATATCAGTTTGTCTACTAGCGGTACTAGTTTTTTCATTGATAACTCTCGCAGGACCAACTGCGAAAGCACAGGAGGATTCTGCTGAAAATGATATGAAATTCTTCCTGCATTATGCGGATGAAAACGAATCTGCTAGGACATTACCAGGAGGTGGAAGTACATTAACCTATTTCGATACCACTACAGATTGGAGTGATGAAAAAGTAGTCTATAATATGACATCATCACAGGCGAATTTCGATTGGTACCTTTACCCCTCTTTAAAATCTGACCTTACATTTTCCAGCTTTGAGTTCAAGATATGGGCGAGATATGTCTCTGGAGCAGCCCCTACGGGAGATGCTACGATAATTGTGAGTGAAATAAATGAAACTGGTGAAACAACTTGGAGTCAATCATTCAGTCAAGAAGAGAAGGAATTTACATCCACTCCTGAACTCAAGGTTTATGATGGAAATTTGAGTGAACCCCATACATTCCAGGAAGGATCTTCTATAAAAATTAGATTTCATTTTAATGCAGGTGCTGGGAAGACTTTTGAGTTCTATTATGACACTTCCCAGATGGACAGTAGAGTCGAGCTAATGACTCCAGACTCTATGGAAATAGAAAGTGTTTCAACACTAGACAGTGACCATAATCATCAGGCTGTATTCGATCCTACATCACCAGATAAAGATATGTTCATAAGGACAACCATGACTGATCCCTTTGGAGGCTACGATATAAAGTGGGTAAATATCACCCTTACAGGTCCATCAGGTGAACTTATATTTGATAATAAAAGCATGAATAAGGTTACTGGAACACCATTGACTTACAGGAATGAATACGAAGTCAATTGGAATTATTCAGGATACGATCCTGGAAGATATAATATAACTATTTGGGCAGTAGACAATAATGGTTACAACCACTACACACACTTCTCTAAATTCAATTACGGGAATTATTCAGATGTGTCAAAGACACACTTCACGATAGGTGAAAACTATTATGCAAATATACATGTCCTGAGTTCATCAGGCACTGAATTGGAACGGGCGGAGATAACGGCACATTTATCTGGAAATTATGTAGATTCTGCTTTAACTGATGATGAAGGATATGTTAACCTAACCTTGATAGAAGGAGAATATGTTTTTAAAGTTGAATGGCAGGATACGATAGTCTTAGAAACCGAAATGACGATAAATCAAAGTTATACCTATAATGAGTCAATCAATATTACAGCTGAAGTTTACGATCCTGAATTCAAAATAATAGATAGTCACGAGAATCCACTTGAAAATACTGCTGTTTATTATGTTCATCCCAATGAATCATCACCTCCAGAACCATTGACTACTAATGAAAGTGGATATGTTTCTTTGGATAATATGGCAGGTGGCGAATACAGAATAACGGTAAGATGGAGTGGAATAGAAGTTGCAGATGAAAGCTTAAAAGTAAGCTCTAACGAAGTAATCATCATTGAAGCTGATGTTTATTATGCAAATTTCAAGGCTGTAGATTCTCGAGATGAACCTCTACAATTCGTGCAAATAGTTGTTTATGATAGTACAACAGGCATCGTGCACGATTTCAATATAACGAATAGTACGGGTGAGTCGATCTCCAGACTACCAGCAGGAGATTTTGATATAGATGTGTTCTGGAATGATAAGATAGTTAATGAAACCGATGACCTTACTATAACTGATGATCAAGAAGAGACACTTCATTGTGAGGTGTATTACCTGAATCTTAAAGCGGTAGATTCTAAAGATAATGAATTAAGGGATGTACATTTGAGAATTAATGATGAAACGGGTTATTTGTTCGGTTCTGGTTATACTGACGATTCAGGAGAAGCTAGTTTTCAGATTGCGAATGGTACGTACATACTGGAAGGTTACTGGCAGGATAGACTTGTTTACGAAGACGATCAATTCGAGATCGGAGAAAACAAGAATCAAACTTTAGAATGTGATGTATATTACTTAGACTTGACTGCTGAAGATTCTAAGGGTAAAGTTATATCCGATGCAAATGTCAGATTAGAAGACGAAACAGGTATAACTTATGGTTCTTCATATACTGACGATTCAGGAAGTGTGAATTTCAAAGTTCCCAAAGCTGTTTACACTCTCTCGGTTAACTGGCAGGAAACGGAGGTATACAGTAATGAAAATTATGAAGTTAACGAAGACAGGATGGAGAGTTTAAGCTGTAATGTTTATTATCTGGAAGTTAAGACAGAAACCTCTGATGGTGAAAAGTTATCAAAAGTACTGGTAACAGTGAAGGATGATCAGGACAACCTGTATGGTTCACAGTATACTAATAATTCTGGAAAGTCTGAATTCAGGCTACCTGAAGGTGATTATTCTATAACGAGTAGATACAAATCAACATATTATCTATCACATATAGATATGGATGAACAAAAAGATATCTCCCTTCAGGGTTCTACCAGCGAAACAGTAAAATTTAACCAGTTCCCTATACCAGCTTATAGAACACTAGCTTTCCTGGTGATATTACTCAGCGGAATAATAGTAGCAGCTTTACTTGCAGGTTTCTGGTATTACACTAATAAGTACGCCAAAAGTTCAGAGCAGGAAGATGAAGAGGTTGTAGAAGACACTGAGAAAGGTACGGAAGATGAAAAGACACTTGAGCCACCTTATGAAGAAAAAAATGAATAAACCATATTCTTTTTTTCTATTATTTAATTTATTTGTGAAGGATGTAATGATTAAATAACCCTTAATATATTACTGGATGCAGTGAATTTTTATGAAGTATAAAGTCATAAAAGAACATAAAACTAATCATCCTGAACCCTTAAAGTTAGAGAAGGGTGAACAGGTAATAATCGATCACAAATATGATGGTCCAAAGGATTGGCCCAATTGGGTATATTGTACAAAAATAGATAAATCACAGGAAGGGTGGGTGCCTGAGGGAATAATCGATAAAAAATTCAATCATGGTATTATTACCGAAAATTATACTGCTAAAGAATTGGATATTGAAGTTGGTGAAGAACTGGAAGGTATAAAAGAATTGAATGGATGGTTGTGGTGTAGAAAATCTTCAGATGATGAGGAAGGTTGGGTTCCTCTAGATAATCTAGAACCTTTAGATATAGAATAAAAATAGTGAAAGAAATGAATTAATATTCATCTCTCTCTAGGATTTTTTTCTATCAATTCAATGTTTTCAAAGAAGTTCATCTCAGTAACTCTACTTGCCTTATCTTCTATCACTTGAAGTTCACCAGTATACTCGTCTAAGCTTATCTTACCTACCTCATCTTCTCTGATACCATATTTCTGTATTTTCTTTATTAGGTCCCATTTTCTCGTCTCATGGTCCAAAGTAAATTCAAATGTGACCATTCCAAAAATATCTGAATGGTGACTATAGTCGGTTTTACGTTTTACTCTTCCTTCACCTTCAACTTCTAATCTTTCTATCGTATTATCTATGAATTCTTCTATCCCTTCTAAAAATTCCATCTCATCTCTTGTAACGAAAGTGATAGCCTTTCCTTCTTTTCCCATTCTCCCTGTTCTGCCTATCCTATGAACGTAATCTTTTTCGTATTTCGGCACATCGTAATTAACCACGTGTGTTATATTTTCTACATCGATACCCCGAGAAGCAACATCAGTTGATACTAGTATGTCTATTTTACCGGCTTTAAATTTATTCATAGTTTTAGTTCTAGCAGATTGACTCATATCACCGTGCATTTCGTGTGCTTTGTAACGGTATTTTCTTAGTTTATCAGATAAAATTCTTGTCCATTTTTTAGTGTTAGAAAATATCAGATACTTGCCTTTTTCATTATCGAGTAAGGCCGATAAAACGGCTAACTTATTCCTCCTTCCTACCGAGACGTAATATTGACTCACACCTTTAGCGGAGATGTCATCTTTACTAAGTATCAGTTTTACAGGATTATTTGTGTATTTTTTAGAAAGTGTAACTATCTCGTCAGGCATGGTTGCTGAATACAACATCACCTGTTTCTCTCTGTTTGTCTTAGATATTATCCATTTAATGTCATCTAAAAATCCCATATCGAGCATCCTATCAGCTTCATCTAATATAAAGAACTTCAAATTCTCTAACTTCAGTTCACCTCTACGCATCAAGTCCATAACTCTACCTGGTGTTCCTGCTACGACTGAGGTTTTAGGTAAATTATTGATCTGAAAACTTATACTGGCTCCACCATATACCGCTAAGGTATTTATGTTATGGTGTTTACCTATCTTACTCGCTTCGTTTTTTACCTGCTGTGCTAATTCTCTTGTAGGTGTTAGAACGATAGCTTCTAACCCACAGTCACCCTCAATTTTCTCAAATACAGGTAATAGAAAAGAATGAGTCTTTCCTGAACCTGTACGCGCTTGTACTACAACATCCCGACCCTCTAGAGAGGGAATAATAGATTTTTCCTGCACTTCTGTTGGTTTTTCAAAACCGATTTCATTAAGAGCAGTCTTCGTATTCCCGTCTAAAGGCATGTCTTTAAATGTTTCAAAACTATTCATGTTATTTCCGTTTCCTAATTTTCTTATTAGAGAAAAGAAAATAGGGGTTGTTTATATACTTTGACCTATTTTGGTTATAAATATCATAGAGGTTAGTCTTTATAATAAAGG
>JBKHIX010000120.1:0-5391 GCA_046538435.1 Thermoplasmata archaeon
GTAAACCAGCCGTTCCCGCCTGGTATCTTCCTTCATGTCCGGGCCGGAAATAATTAGGGGAACTCTCACAGACGGCTCGTATAAACTCATTTTGTAATACTGCTGATGCTCCATGGCCATTTCCCCGTGATCACTGCTGAAAATTATACAGGTGGTATCCATCAAACCCATCTCTATCGGAAATCCATCATTGTCATATGTATCTGGTGTTATTATTTTGGTGGCTGATAAATCTCTAATCTCTTCTGGAGACATGTAAGCGAACTGAATACTCCCTATCCTTTTGGAGATTCCTTTATTTCTGCTCATTTTTTGTCCTCCAATTTAAGTCTCATGGTAACTCCAAGTGATCTTAATTCATCCATCAATAGTTTGAAAGCATATGAAGTTTCTATCTGGTGAACATTTGATTTCTCCCCACATACTGGACATCTCAATTCTCCATTACTATCTAAAATAGCTATATGTCCACAATCGGGATTACCGCATACATATTCAGTTGTACCGTCTGATTGATCTAAAAGTCTATCTTTGATGACCATCGCTGCACCATGACCTATTAAACAATCTCTTTCCATCTCACCAAATCTCAAACCACCCTGCCTTGATCTACCTTCTGTTGGTTGTCTAGTGAGTATCTGTACAGGACCTCGGGATCGCATGTGAAGTTTACCGGAAACCATATGATGTAATTTCTGATAATAAATAACACCCACAAATATTTCTGCCTGAAGCATTTTACCTGTACGTCCATCGTAAAGTATCTCTGTACCGTTATGCTTGAATCCGGATTCTTTCAATGCATTCCTTAATGCGTCTTCTTTTTCACCGCTGAATGGTGTACCATCAACGAATCGACCTTTCAAGGAACCAACCTTACCGCCAAGCATCTCTAGCACGTGAGCTACTGTCATCCTCGATGGGATAGCATGTGGATTTAACAATAAGTCCGGGACAAGACCATTTTCAGTAAAAGGCAGGTCTTCTGGTTCGACAAGCTTACCTATAACACCTTTTTGACCGTGTCTTGAAGCGAATTTATCTCCAAGTTCGGGAACTCTTTGATCCCTAACCTTTACTTTGACCAATCGGCTACCATCCGAAGATTCCGTGAGCATGACTGAGTCAATCCAACCTTTTTCTCTAGGTCTTACGATCTTTGAAGTCTCTCTTCTTTTTTGAGGAGCCATGAAATCTGTATCCTCTTCAAGGAATCTTGGGGGTGAGGTTTTACCAACTAAAACATCTCCGCCATCCACTTTAGTTTCTGGACTTATAAGCCCATCTTCGTCAAGGCTCTTGTAAAGATGATCACTTCTAGCCCCTCTAACATCCGGATCAGGTATCTCGAAACTATCTTCTTGGCCCCCAGGATATCTTCTTTCTTCAGCTGTGTAAGTTCTAAAGAATGTAGATCTTGCCAGCCCCCTATCAATGGCCGCTCGGTTCATGATTAGTGCATCTTCCATGTTGTATCCATGGTAAGACATAACAGCAACGACAAAGTTCTGACCTGCTGGTCTCTCATTGAAATTGACCCAATCCATCGTTTTGGTCTGCAAAAAAGGTAACTGGGGATAATGCAAGAGATGTTCTCGAGTATCAGGCCTGTACCTATAATTAGAAGCGCTTAGACCGAGTGACTGCTTCATCATGTTCGCGCCCATAGAACATCTTGGTGCCGCATTGTGCTCTGCATATGGAACAAGGCCTGTGGAAGCGCCGAGAATGAGAAGTGGATCGATCTCCATATGAGTATGATCCTCTGTTAATTCTATTTCTCTTTCCATCTCTCCTCCGCATTTCTTACATTCCAAAATTGCAATTTCTTTATCTTCACCCATGTTTGGCCATGCGATATCTGCTTCGGATAATGGAGAACCACAATGTTCGCACATCCCTGGAATATCAAAGGGATATATCGCGACGTAAATGTCTTCTTCTTCTTCAGCATCAATCCACTCTATTATACCGTTATTGAATAATGATTCTAGATCTCTCTTTCCTTCTTGAAGTTCATCCATTATCTCGTTGGTAAGGTTCAGATTTCCGTCTTCAACGACTAGAAGTGGTCTTCTAACCCTTCCCTCATCGCAGTTTATGATGACCTCATCCATTTTAGGATCGTAACGT
Organism: Thermoplasmata archaeon; assembly: GCA_046538435.1. Lineage (GTDB taxonomy): Archaea > Thermoplasmatota > Thermoplasmata > Halarchaeoplasmatales > Halarchaeoplasmataceae > CAYSTL01. The sequence goes on from JBKHIX010000120.1 coordinate 2,134, forward strand.
ATGTTTACTTCGTCGGATATGTTACCTTTTCTCCTTTCTTTTCTAACGTCTTCTACAAAATCATAAGGATCCTCGATCAACCCTACTAAGTCACCGTTCAGGTATACTTTAGTGGATGGTCCACCTCTTCCTCCCATCTGCTGTAATCCGATATCGTGCAATTTCCATCGGACCTCCATTGGCTCAGCGCCCTTGGAAACATCGATCATTATTGCAGATGTTTTTACAAGTCCACAATTTTGACCTTCCGGTGTTTCGTTAGGACATAATCTACCCCAATGAGTTGGATGTAACTCTCTCGCTTCGAAGTGAGGTTGACTTCTTGATAGTGGTGATTTCACTCTTCTTAGATGACTTATAGTACTCATGTTAGAAGTTCTGTCCAATAGCTGAGAAATACCAGTTCTTCCACCTACCCAATTACCTGTAGCAAGGGCATGCCTTAATTTGTTTGTCAATAAATCAGGTCTTATAGATGACCTTAATCTAATCTCACCTTTCTTTCTATAATTTCTTTCAAGTTGATATTTTAGATCTTTCAATAGATTTACTACTGAAACTCTAAACAAGTCCGCCATCAGGTCACCTGCTAGTTTCATCCTCTTATTAGCATAATGATCCTTATCATCAGGTTCTCTTTCACCCATTGATAGTTCAAGAATTGCTCTAGCCATTCGGCCGAGGTAATGGGCTTTTTTCTTTCTGTCTTCTTCTTTATCACCTAAATGAGGTAGTAGTGATCTATCTAAAATCGATTCGATCTTTCTTCTCCTGTATTCTTCAGCCTGTCCTGTTGCGAATTTACGTTCAAGATAGACCAAAGCGTCTTCTTTATCGTAAACTCCATCAGGTGAGTAATCTTCTTCTTCCTGACACATCTCTATATTTGCAAAAACAGTACTAGCCATCTCGGGGTCGGTGACGATAGACTCGTAGATTTCCTCATCACTTTCCATACCAAGTGCTTTCATGAGGACTATTAAAGGTATGTCACCTCTAGCTGTTGGAACTGAGACAGCTATTAAGCCCTCTTTTTTCTTCTCCATCACGGTCAATGCTCTAAATCCATGCCTTTGTGAGAAAATTTTAGCCACCTCTATCTCCCTGCCATATTTTTCATTTATCTCACACATGACCCTATTGGAGGCCATGTCTTCAACGGCCATGAGATTTCTCTCAGTTCCACCTATTATGAAGTATCCTTGTGGATCACAGGGATCTTCATCTAAATCCGTCAATTTATCCTCATAATCTTTTTCTATGAATTCTTTACTTTCGATGTCTGAGTTCAAAATCTCTTCCATCGTATTATCAATGTTATCAGGATGGATGTTACAGATCTTAGAACCTATCATAATTGGCATTTTACCTATATTTATCCATACTAGCTCTTCTTCTATACCATCCTTTATCACAGTGAATTTCATTTCAATTTCTGATTCGTAATATACGTCTCTCAGCCGTGCTTCCTGAGGAGTAAGTTTATGCTGTGAACCACTAGCCTCTTTAACAGTAGGTCTTTTAATCCTAAGTGTGGGTTCTGAATTTGGGTCTAATTGATCTCCATCGGTCCTTTTTCTTCCTACTCTGATCTGGATGTCTTGACCTTCGACCTTTTCAGGATCTAATTTTATCTTACCCCACCCTTCTTCCTGAAATCCAATTCTGATATTGTCTACGATTTTCTGAGCTCTACTGTTTGGATTATCAACTGTAGGAAGAAAATCATTAACAGAGGACATATGGTGTCCAACGACGCTAGTTTCCTCAAAGAAAGAATCTACTAAATCTCTCATCTTAATACACCCTTATAATTTTACCTTTTTACAACTAATCTATAAGCTTTCGCCACTCCAGCGGTCTTACTTTCACGCTTTATTTCTATAAGTCTACCTAGTTCAATATCTCCATGAACTTTTTCTAATTCTTGAATTACTGGATCGGTTTTTAATATTTTAGGAATCTTCTGTTTTTTAACTTCCAATTCTTCTAAAATTTCATCTTCTTTTTCCTTAGGAACGAGGTGATGTTCAGGTACTAGTCCGTGGATTAATACGTTGAAACTACTCATTGTCATCCCCCATTTCGGGTTTATTTTCATCAATCATATTATGTATTCTCCATTGATTAGGTATCAGCTTAATGGAATATGGGCCTGTGGGGAATTCCGAAAATTGTCATGACGACAATTTATTTTCGAACCCCAGACCACCTGGTTAAAAGCCAGATGCTCTATCCAGGGAAAGGGCTGCACGCTCTCTCCTACCTGGCTGAGCTACAGGCCCATTGGGAGCAGCAACTACCGACTTAAAGGTACCCTATATTTAAATCTGTTCATTGCTAATAGGTGGTTTTTTCATTTTAGCCTTTTTTAAGCAGTACCGCTTTCTCTCCTTCTAACTTCCTAGAAATGTTCACATATAAGTATATTTTCACTGTTATATACTTCAGAATTCAATCCAAACATCGCTCAATGGTTTTTTAGGAACCTTTAAAACATCATCATCGTAATAGTACTCTATATTTTCTGAATCCTCTATGGTTTCTGAAATTTCATCGGGATGACCCATGGCGATTAGAAGTTTTAATTCGTATCCTTCTGGTATTGGTAGAATCTTTGATAATTTTTCCTTATCAATAGCCCCTAGTATGCATGTACCGAGACCTTCATTGGTAGCTGTTAAACAAATGCTTTGAGCAGCGAGACCTATATCAGTATCCCATCCCCTCTCTTCATCTTTTAATATTGCAATATAGGCTCTAGGCATTTTTTCTTTACTCGGACTCCAGTCAACATAACCTGCCCACGAAGTAACTGAGAACACATATTCTAATTTTTTAGTGATGGTTATGAATTTTAACGGTTGGATATTGGCAGCTGTGGGAGATAATCTACCTGCATTCACACATTTTTCTAAAATCTCTTTTTCTACGGATTTAGATTTGTATTTCCTTATACTCCTTCTTTTTTTGATAGCTTCGTAGGTGTCCATGGTTATGTATTAAAAGGTTTAGCTATAAATCTTTTAATGAAAGTTTAGAGTTTAATGAAATTTATAGATTTTTTTGAGATCACTTAAATACTATCCAATCTAATGAAAAATATTTTATACTCTTGAAGAACTTATACTTACCTGAAAATAATATATCAGTACGGAGGAAAATTATGTCTGAGAAGAATGTTTATCGTGAAAAATTGGTAGGTATGCTAGTAATTAGCTTTTTGATAATCAGTTTGTTTACACCTTTTGTATCTTT
>JBKHIX010000121.1:0-5381 GCA_046538435.1 Thermoplasmata archaeon
ATATTACTATTAATCTATTATATATAAATTTTTAAAAATAAACATCTTAGAAAATTAACGCCAATTTGTATACAGCTTTCCCTCTTTTATTAATTTTAAATTAAAATGTAATAATGCGTAGGACTCGCTGATGCTCGCTCCTCCTTTACTTTATTTTCTTCCGTTCCACTCCAGAAAAATAAAATATGCGGGGGAAGGGATTTGAACCCTTGGATGCCTACGCAACGAGGTCCTAAGCCTCGCCCCTTTGGCCATGCTCGGGTACCCCCGCGCTTCGAATGCATATGAGAAAGCGGGGAGTGAATAGGAATTTTTAATTCCTATGGTACCCCCGCAAGAGTGAGTGTTAACGAACTGTGAGGGCAAGTTGGAACATGGTTCCAACAACTGCCCGCGCTTCGAATGCATACTAGTATAAATTATTCAACTGGATTTGAGCAGTATAATCATATTAATAAAATTTTGGTAAGTTAATGCAGTTCTACCTTTTTACCAGTTTTATCTCTTTCAAATTTACCAAATTCTTCCATTTCAGACAACTCTTCCCCAGTAAATACTGGTCCATCTCTACATACTTGATATCCATTTATCGTACAGGAATCACAGAGACCAAGTCCGCACTTCATATATCTCTCTAGAGATGCTTGAACAGGTATATCGTAATCCAATGAGATATCGACAGTTTTCTTCATCATAGCTTCGGGTCCACAAGTGATAACTTGATCTATATCTTTTTCTTCCATCAGGTCAGATATTACCTCAGTAACAAATCCATGATGTCCTACTGAGCCATCATCAGTGGCTATGTTCAAATGGGTATTCTCTTCCATCTCTTCTCTGAATAACAGTTCCTCTTCTGTCTCACCACCCAAAGCACAATATACAATCTTGTTCTGCCTTACCGATTCAGAAACAGCTGGTAAAATAGAAGCTCCACCGATACCACCTATAACAGCTAGTATCTCATCACCTTCTAGATCATATCCCTGACCGTATGGACCCCGAAGTCCTATCCTTTCACCTTTTTCCATGTTGTGAAGATATTCTGTAGATTTACCTACATTTCTCACAGTTATAGACTGTTCAGGCGTATGTCTTGAGAGGCTCATCGGAATCTCATCAACTCCTGGTATCCACACCATAACAAATTGACCTGGAGTTATATCTACGTCCCAATCTAAATAAAATGACTTTGTAGATGGGGTTTCCTCAGCTATTTCACTTATTTCAACAACGTCGATACTGCTCATGATTCCGGATAGTATTTACGATATTTAAGAAGTTTTGTTAGCCGTTAATTATTTAATTGATTTAGTATTCACGATAGTCATGAAAATTAGCTTACCCGTAATAATTTTAATAACCACACTCTTATTCGCACCTATGTTAGCAAGCAATTATGCATCAGCCAAGGATGAACAATTGTATGCAACGATCGAGACTAACAGGGGTGACATTAAGGTAAAATTATTCGAAGAGGACGCTCCAAAAACAGTAAATAATTTTGTTAAATATGCTGAAGATGACTTTTATCAGGACACAATATTCCATCGGGTTATAAAGGGATTGATGATCCAGGGTGGAGGATTTACTCAAAACCTACAAAAGAAGGAAACCACCTACAGCTCCGTAGAAAACGAAGCAGAGAAAAGCGGTCACAGGAACAAAAGAGGAACTATAGCTATGGCTAGAACATCAGATCCTGACTCCGCAACAAGTCAATTTTTCATAAATACTGAAGATAATGAAAACCTAGATTGGGACAAAGCTGAAGATGAACATGGTTACTGTGTCTTCGGTGAGGTTGTAGATGGCATGGACGTAGTAGATGATATCGAATCAGTAGAGACTGGTTCTAAGAATGGTATGGATGATGTTCCCCAAGAGGATATAGTTATCAATGATGTAACGATATCGAGAGATTCAAGTAATGATGGAACTGACAGAGAAAGCGGATCTGAGGATGATTCTTCAAATAACATAATTTCCTCTATAACTTCGAACCTGATACTCATAGAGATCGTCCTATCAGTAATAGCTGGAGTGGGTATATTTTACTATTTAACACGCAGGAGTGAGAATAAATAAGTGCTTGTAAATTCCTGACTCTAAAAATCAAATATGGCCGAAAGTTTTTTATATCACAAATTATGCAGGATTATTAATGAAACAAAACGCGGAAATCACAAACGCGGGCGTTAGATATATAGGGGAATGGGGAGAAATCTGTGATTTTGCCGATTATCTCACTGAATTAATAAAGAGATACGTCGATGACAGTAAAGATGTTGAAAACTATGAAAAGTGGAAACCTCATGAAAAAGAAGGGGAAAAGGAATTATCTGATAGAACAGCTGAAAACGCATCATTAAAAGAAACAAAGATTGAAAAGAAATTCAATGGAACTAAAGAAGAACTCAATGAGGCTAGAGAAAACATAGTTGGTTCTGTTATAGAAGTTACAAATGGGAAGGATCCTAGATGTAAAATAAAGAAGGCTTCCAAAAAAATAGGAAGGACCATGGGTGCTAAATCAGTAGAATCAATTAGGGGCCTGGAACAACAGATTTATAAAAAAATAATGCTGCAGGTGAATCCTTTCTATTTTGATACTGAAAACTTTTCAGTGAATGTTGAAAAAAACAATGGAAGTGGTTTGTATACTTTGACACTGAACATACCAAATGAAAAAATAAGAGAGGGAATTCAAGAAAGAATAAACAATGACCATTGCTGAATAGGTTTTTTAAAATTGACCAAAAGATAGGTAAAAACTTATAATACATTCTATAATGAGACTCTATGTCCATAAAAGATGATATCATAGAACTCAAAGAAAAAAAAGATGTCGTTATAGTGGCCCATAACTACCAGATAGGGGACATACAAGATATCGCTGATTTTGTAGGAGATTCCTTCGGTTTAGCACAGAAAGTTAGCGAATTAGATGTTTCTAACGTTATCTTTTGTGGAGTAGATTTTATGGCAGAATCTGCTGCAATCTTAAATCCAGATAAAAACATAATACTTCCCGATCTCGATGCTGGATGTCCTATGGCTGAAATGGTGGATTTAGAAGAATTGATAGACTACAAAAAAGACAATCCAGATGCAGCGGTAGTATCTTACGTAAATACAAAAGCAGAAACTAAAGCAGAATCCGATGTGTGTTGTACATCATCTAATGCAGTCAAAGTCGTGGAAAGTTTAGATTATGAGAAAGTTCTTTTTGTACCCGATAAAAACCTGGGAAGCTACATCAAAAGATTCATAGATGATAAGGAAATCGATATCTGGGAAGGTTTTTGTGGGACTCATGATAATATCACTCCTGAAGATGTTCAAAAGTTGATGGATAAATACCCTAATGCTGAAGTGGTAGTGCATCCCGAGTGCAGACCTGAAGTGGTCGATTTAGCAGATTATGCAGAATCTACAGCAGGTATCCTAAATAGAGCAAGAAATACCAAAGCAGATAATATGATCGTAGGAACCGAGAAAGAGATGGGATACAGACTGAAAAAAGAAGTTCCTGATAAAGAATATTATTTCCCTGGAAATCCTATCTGCCAAAACATGAAAAAGATAACACTCGATAAAGTATTAACTTCTCTAAAGAATTTTGAACCAAAAATTAAGATGGATGAAAAGGTGGCTAAAAGAGCTTTAAAACCTTTAAAAAGAATGGTCGAGATAGGTAGAGGGTAGATGGAGATCTTAGATGAAAGATTTGAAAACAATTAAAACGGGTTTTTTGGTCATCGGCACGGGGATAGCCGGCCTCTACACAGCTCTGCATCTCAGTAGGTTGGGGGATGTCACGATTTTGACGAAAGGTGAGGTGAAAGAGAGCAGTACTCAATATGCTCAGGGTGGAATCGCAGCTGTTTTGGATAAGGGTGATTCCTGGGAACTCCATATGAAAGATACGTTGGAAGCCGGTGACGATTTCTGTGATAAGAAAGCTGTTGAAGTTCTGGTAAAAGAAGGACCGGACAGAGTTCTAGAATTGATCGAGATTGGTACTAAATTTGATTATATCGAAGGTGAATTAGATCTTGCCCAGGAAGGTGCTCACAGTAGAAGACGTGTGCTTCACGCGAGAGGAGATGCTACAGGTGAAGAGATAAGAGAGTCACTGACTGAATCTGTAAAGAAAGTAGATTGGATAGATATCGTTGAAAAAAAATTCCTAGTTGATCTTATTAAAGATGAAGGAAAGGTGAAAGGAGGTCTGTGTTGGAATTCAAAAAATGATTTATTTGTAAAATATCTATCTAATCATGTTATCCTAGCTTGTGGTGGTTGTGGAAGAGTCTTCAAAAATACTACAAATCCTGAAGTGACAACTGGTGATGGGGCTGCTATCGCTTATAGAGCTGGTGCTGATATAGTCGATATGGAGTTCATTCAATTCCATCCTACGGCTTTGTATAATCCTGAAGGTTTTTCTTTTCTTATCTCTGAAACAGTCAGAGGTGAAGGAGGATTATTGAGAAATGAAGGCGGAGAAAGATTCATGAATGAATATCATGAAGATGCTGAGTTGGCCCCAAGAGATGTAGTTGCTAGAGCTATTTTAAAAGAATGTGAAAAATACGATAAAGATTACGTGTGGTTGGACGTGACTCATCAAGACAAAAACTTCCTTAAAGGTAGATTTCCAAAGATCTACAAAACTTTAAAGAAAATAGATATCGATATGTCTGAGGATTTCATACCTGTCGCTCCTTCCGCTCATTACATGATTGGAGGTGTAAAAACCGACTTATATGGAAAGACAACAGTTCCTGGGTTGTACGCATGTGGAGAAGTAGCATCTACGGGAGTACATGGTGCGAACCGGCTTGCAAGCAATTCTTTACTGGAAGGCTTAGTTTTTGGTCATAGAATATACAGAGGTATAAAAGAGGATAATAATTATAAAAAAGAAATTAAAGATGTTGAGATAAATCACGAGCTAACAAACAGTGCTGTAGGGGACTCAATCCAAAAAATAAAAAATGAAATGAAAGAAAAGATGATGAATAATGCTGGGATTGTTAGAAATGGAAAAGGATTGAAAAATTTAATAGGATGGCTGAATTCAAAGATAAAATATATAGAAGAATTAAATTTTAACTCCATAGATTGTTGGGAACTTAAAAATATGCTCAATGTAGGTAGGTTGATTTCTAAATCCGCCCTACTGAGGGAAGAGAGCAGAGGTACACATTATAGAGATGATTTTCCTGAATCTAAGAATAAATCGAAAGAGGTCCATACTCATTTCAATATAGAAAAACCTGAAGGGGAAGTAAAATGAACGAAATGAAAATAAGGAAGATAGTTAGAGATGCTATTGAAGAGGATATCGGTACAGGAGATATCACCACAGATAA
>JBKHIX010000122.1:0-5370 GCA_046538435.1 Thermoplasmata archaeon
ATCATCTATTTTTTTACCGATATTGGGAGTTATAGGTGGTGTCAGGTCTGGGATATATTTTCTTTTAACGGGCATAAACTCAAGGAATCTTTCAGTATCTATTTCTTTTCGATTCAAAAGTTCGTCAAAAGAGTTAGTGAAGTCATTTTTTACATCAAGTACTCCACCGCAGTCACATCTCAATCTGAAATCATCGGGATATGTTCCTCCGCATTCAAAGCATCTCAGGATGATACCACCATTTAGGACAATGAAGTAATGGTTTTTAAATTAATTTGTTTCTGTAAGAAATACACGATGACAGCTACATTTTAACTTCTGTATCAAATCAAGTAAATTTTAAATAAATCAAGTAAATTTGATTTTGTAAGAAGAAAGAGGTAAAAAATGATCAGGAAGATTAGGAAAAGAAATGGTTCAGTGGTTGATTTCAATCCTGTCAAAATAACGAATGCTGTTTGGGAGGCTTCTAATGCTGTAGGTGATAAAGACCTTGAGACAGCTCAAAGGGTCACAGCGAAAGTCGTTGAAAAATTAGAAAAAGAGACAGGGTATGCTGAGATGCCAGATGTGGAGCAAGTTCAAGATTTAGTAGAAGAGACATTGATGGAAATAGGGGAGTACACTCTTGCAAAAACTTACATATTATATAGAAAACAGCACGAAGAAATAAGAAAGGTGGGAAGTTTATTAGAAGATATAAAAATGGTCGATGACTATATCGATAGAACAGATTGGAAGGTTAATGAGAACAGTAATATGAGTTATTCTTTACAGGGTTTAAATGTCTACACCTCTGAAACTGTTATAGAAAATTATTGGTTAAACAAGATCTACCCACCTGAAATAAAAAATACTCATAAAGAAGGTGATTTCCATATACATGACCTTGGGACTCTTGGCCCATATTGTGTTGGATGGGATCTTAAAGATATATTACAGAAAGGATTCAGAGGGGTTTCGGGGAAGATAGCGAGTTCGCCCCCTAAGCATCTGGGCGCTGCTATGATGCAGATAGTTAATTTTCTTTACACTTTACAGGGAGAAGCTGCTGGTGCTCAAGCGCTATCAAATTTTGATACGTTATTAGCACCTTTTGTTAGATATGATGATTTAGAGTACGATGATGTAAAACAGAAGATGCAGATGTTTCTTTTCAACATGAATGTTCCGACAAGGGTCGGTTTTCAGACACCTTTCACAAATATCACCATGGATTTGAATCCACCTAAACACATGAGAGATGAGCCGATAATAATTGGTGGGGAGACGAAAGATGAAAATTATGGTGATTTCCAGGAAGAAATATTCATTATAAATAGAGCTTTTGCAGAGGTGATGAAGGAGGGAGACGCTAACTCCAGACCATTCACTTTTCCCATACCCACATACAACATTACAAATGATTTTGATTGGGATAACGATAGATATGATCCCCTGTGGAACATGACAGCAAAGTATGGGATACCATACTTCTCTAATTATGTGAACAGTGATATGGATCCAGAGGACGCTAGAAGCATGTGCTGCAGATTGAGACTCGATAACCGGGAACTCATCAAGAGAGGGGGTGGTTTGTTCGGAGCGAATCCAAAGACTGGTTCGATAGGTGTAGTAACGATAAATCTGCCCAGAATAGGATATAAAGCAAAAAATGAGGATGAATTTATCGAAATCTTGGATTCCCTCATGGATAAAGCTAAAAGGAGTTTAGAGATAAAGAGAGAACTGATAGAGAGCTTGACAAGATGTGGTCTTCATCCTTATTCTAGGTTCTATCTCTCCGATGTAGAAGAAAGGTTTGGAGAGTATTGGAAGAACCATTTTTCTACCATCGGTCTGGTAGGTATGAACGATGCTGTTTTAAACCTATTTGGGGATGATATTGGCTCTGAAAAGGGGATAAGATTTGCAGAAAGTGTTCTATCACATATGAAGGATAGACTCAAGGAGTATCAGGATAAGACAGGAAATCTTTTCAATCTGGAAGCAACACCTGCAGAGAGCACTTGTTATAGGCTTGCAAAATTAGACGAAAAGAGATACACTGATATCAAAATACATAATAAGATGGGGGATAACGAAGACGAGGATGTTAAGCCATATTACACCAACTCGTCCCAGCTGCCGGTCGGATATACATCTGATGTTTTTGAGGCTTTAAAACTACAGGAGCCAATGCAAACTGAATATACTGGTGGAACTGTTTTCCACGCCTTTATAGGGGAGAGTATGCCCAGTCCAACAGCTACGAAAAAGTTAGTCAGAAAGATATCTGAGATCTCCTCGATACCGTATTATACCATAACTCCTACATTTAGCGTTTGTCCAGATCATGGTTACATCAGTGGAGAACATGAGTTATGTCCAAAATGTGAAACCGGTAGTAAAAACAGGTGTGAAGTATATTCTCGAGTGGTAGGATACCTCAGACCGGTTGATCAGTGGAACGATGGAAAAACTCAGGAATTCAAAGACAGGAAAACTTTCGAAGTCGAAGCGGTGAGTTGAATGAGAATAGGGGGTGTACAGAAGCTTTCTCTTATAGATTATCCTGATAGATTGAGTGCGGTAGTTTGGACCGTCGGATGCAATCTAAGATGTCCTTACTGTTATAATCATAATTTGGTAAATGGATCTGAAAATATTCGGGAAGAGCAGGTGATATCAGTTTTGAAGAATAGGAAGGATGTCCTGGAAGGGTTATCCGTATCTGGAGGTGAACCCACAATACAAGATGATCTGCCTGATTTTTTAAGAAATGTCAAAGAGATGGATTTCCTGGTAAAACTTGATACTAATGGAACTAGACCAAAAGTACTTTCTTACCTTATAGATGATCACCTGGTCGATTACATCGCCATGGACGTAAAAGCGCCAAGGGATATGTATGATGAGATAGCTGGTAAAAAAGTTGATATCTCCAATATCTCACGCTCGTTAGAACTAATCAAAAGCTCTGGAATACCTCATGAGTTCAGAACGACTGTAGTACCAGGTCTACTTGATGAGGATGCTATTGAGGATATTTCAGGATGGATTGGAAGGGAAAGCAAGCATATTTTACAGCAGTTTAAGCGAAAAAAGAGCATTTTGGATCCTGATAAGATAGACGGAGAACCTTATCCTGAAAAGATGTTAAAGAAGTGGGGTGAAAAATATTTTGAGGAGTTTGAAGTGAGATCTTAAACTCCGATGGTTAATTTTATAATTCTTGAGCTATCTCCTATCTTTTAGTCTAAAAACCAATATGTTTTTAATCAAAGTAGACTATTAAAAATTGATGGAAGCTAAAACCATAATTATCGTACTAGGATTCATCATGATGATCACAGGAGTAATCCTGATGGTGATAACCGAGGAAGCTGGACAACCAGGGGCAGAAGTGACACCTTTCGCTGAGGCGAGTGAAGATATCCACCCGTACTTCTGGCATGGTCTTGTACTTGTATCGATTGGAATAATAACAGTAGTGTTAGCTGCAGTCAAGATGGTTTAACTTATAAGAGAGTATTGAGTCCACTTTCTCATAATTTAAAAAAAGAAGGATATCACCACCTTCAAAAAATGTTCACTCTTTTTGATTTATCCATTTAATAAGAGGTACTAATTTTTCCTGAAGTTCTTTCCCATCATCTGTAAGAGTATATGTGACTTTAGGAGGAACACTCTCTTCGACATCTCTGTTCACCAGACCTTCTTCGGTCAGTTCCTTCAACCTATCCGATAGTGATTTTGGACTGATGCCGTTCAGTGATCTCTGCAGCTCGTTGAATCTGTAACCTTCCCCTTTTTCTCCAAGGTGACTGATGATACATATTGTCCATTTTTTGGATACGATATTTATTATACCTTCGACCGGACAAAGACATTCATCTTCGTTCTCACAGCACATATTTTCTTTACTATTCATGGTCATTTACCTACTTTAGATGTATGAACTACATTCACGGTATTAAACTTCCAAACTTATATACTTTATTATTTGTAGCAAGTATCAATACGTTATTAGATATAAAACGAATGGTGTAAATATGACGGATGAACTGCTGATCGATTTTCTATATGTTGATCTCTCGGAATGTGAGAGATGTCAGTCGAGCGATGAGACTTTAGATAGAGCTTTAAGGGGGCTACGGGAGCAGATACATGATGCGGGTATATCGACCATCACCATCAATAAGACAAAGATAACCAGTGATGAACAAGCAGAAAGATATGGTCTGGTCCGTTCTCCAACTTTAAGGATAGATGGTAAAGATATCGAGGAGATAGTCAACGAGGATTATGAGATAAAAGACAATTACTGTCCATCCTGCGAGGATGTAACAGGGCCTGATTGTTATGAAGTCACGGGTGGAGGTAATGAGTGCAGGGTCTTTGAATATGAAGGAGAAACATATGAGACCATCCCTGAAAAGATGATCAAAGAGGCGATCAGGGATGTCGTTGGGATAGAGAGATAACCCTCATCATCCTGTTGCGAACCAAAAAAGAGGAATAATTGCTGTGAAACTCGGACTACATGCTGTTGATATTTACTGGTCAACCCCTTTAGATAAAAAGAGATGAAAGCTTACCAAGCTTCAGATAGAGGTGGAGAACTTACTGTTAGAGTTAAAGGTAACAGGACTGAACTAGAAGGAAAAGCAATTACTGTGCTGGAAGGTAATTTGTATATATGACTCTTTTGATAAAACTCTCATGAAAGTTTTAGGGATACTGATCGGAAAGGGTGAAGATGAAAAAGGCACTGAGAGAATTTGTATCTATTCAATGAGTCCTCCCTATAATTAAATAAAGCTGAAAAGAAATTTTCAACACTCATATTTTATATTCCCGAGGATCATGCCTGGTGGTTAGAGGAGATAAATAAGAATCCTGAAAAAACTCTTGGATTGAAAGAAGCTGATGTGTTTTTCACTGATAGATTTGATAACTTATCTAACATCAATTTTCAAAAAAATTTAGATATATCACCCTGCGGAACTGATTGCAAGGAATGTAATTTTTATGAAGGTAGGTGTTTAGGTTGTCCCTCTACAAAATATTATAATAAGGAATAAACAGAACTGACCGTTCACCGTACCAAGATGTCTAAAAATCACTACAGGGGATTGAGAGAGGGGAATAAAATATTCTACTGTATCCGTACTGACTATTATCACTCATGAAAAGATCATGATTAATTTTGAAAGCAATCGTTAATACATTGTCTATAGTAGACATTTTTTTGAGATTATTTGATATAAGTATATAAACGGAAATATCTAGAGATTTTTTACAATTGCATGATGGTGCAAGTGTTATATGAAAATATTTAAATAATAATCTTCAATGACCAAATTGATAAGATGGAAGGTAAGGCTA
>JBKHIX010000123.1:0-5352 GCA_046538435.1 Thermoplasmata archaeon
ATAAGGCGCTGCCCTTCTAAGGCAGATGTCACGGGTTCGAATCCCGTCGCGTCCGCTATAAAATTTTATATTTTTAACGAACATAGAGAATACTTTAGTATTCTTATGAGTCCGCTTTTTCATCATTTTTAGGTGGTGAGAACCCATGGGTTCTAAAAGAATTAAATCCTTTATCTCACTCACCAAGTATGGTTCGTGATCGTGAATCAATCTATGATTGATGAGTGGTTAGAATTACGAATTTAAGAGTAATTCTGAGCAGAATACCATTGTGTCTGCTAATATATGAGTTATTTTAATGATTGAGTATAAGAAGATACTAAACTTTCCTGTTAACACTCTTTATTTTTAAAAAAGAATGTGGTAACATTCTACTGCTTTTTCTCAAAATTATATATTTCTATGATTTTTTATTCCTTGATTTTTAATAAAAAATTAATCCGCTTCCTTACCTAATTCTTTCCTAACCTTATGACATGCAACGTTCCTACCATTGATATTAATCAAATCCGGGACTTCTCTTTTACATATACCGTGTACATAAGGACATCTTGTATTGAAATCACAACCTTTTGGAGGGTTACTGGGATCTGGAACGTTACCTTTCAGAGGTTCTATCTTTTTTCTCAATTTTGGATCAGGTTCAGGTATTGAAGATAGGAGTGCTTTTGTATATGGATGTTTAGGATTGTCAAAAACATCTTTTTTATCTCCAACCTCCACCAACTTACCGAGATACATGATTCCTATCCTATCTGCAAGGTATTGGATCACGCTCAAATCATGAGATATGAAAACATAGGTTAGATCTAATTTTTTCTGCAGATCTCTTAAAAGATTAAGTATTTGAGCCTGTACAGAAACATCTAGAGCGGAAGTAGGTTCATCCAATACTACTAAATCTGGATTAAGAGCTAATGCTCTTGCAACCGCAACCCTTTGTCTTTGTCCTCCACTGAATTCATGAGGATATCTTCGCATATGTTCCTCTCCTAACCCCATCAATTCCAAGATTTCCAATACTTTATCTTCCCTCTTCTTATTGTTCATTTCTGTATGCTCCTCTAAAGGTTCTCCAATAATGTCCTTTACTAGCATCCTGGGATTCAATGACCAGTATGGGTCTTGAAAAACGATCTGAATATTTCTTCTTACTTTCTTTAATTCTTTTCCTTCTAAATCTAAAATATTTTTATCTCTGAAAAATATTTCTCCTTCAGTAGGTTCGTATAGTCTTAGTATACATCTCGCCAAAGTAGATTTACCACAACCAGATTCTCCAACAATAGCAAAAGTCTCACCTTTTTTCACTCCAAAGGACACCCCATCAACTGCTTTTACATATCCTACAGTTTTGGAAAACAATCCTTCTTCGATCGGAAAATATTTTTTAACACCCTTCAAAGCAAGAATATTTTTTTTACTCACTGCTATCCTCCTCTGTTATAGAGTTAAAACATGCTGTAAAATGTCTTTCTTCAATTTCTTCCATAACTGGATTTACATCTTTGCATTTAGATATACTTCTTTCACATCTTGGATAAAACCTACATCCAGATTTAATATCTACTAGATTAGGTACACTTCCTGGGATGACTGGTAAGTCTTCTCCACTTTCTGACTTATCGGGAATAGAAGCAATAAGTCCCTTTGTATAGGGATGTTTTGGATTATGATATATTTCTTCAACATCAGCTAATTCAACGATCTTTCCAGCATACATAACACCACATCTATCAGCTACTTGAGCGATGACGCCTAAATCATGGGAGATGAAAAGTACTGTAGACCCAACATCTCTCTTAAGTTCGTTTATAAGATTCAATATTTGTGCTTGTATAGTCACATCTAACGCAGTAGTTGGCTCATCAGCAATCAACAGATTGGGATTACAAGATAAAGCCATTGCGATCATAACTCTCTGTCTCATGCCTCCACTTAGTTCATGAGGATAACTATTGAACACACTTTCGGGATTGGATAATTTTACTTTTTCTAAAAGGTCTAATGCCCTATCACCCGCTTCTTCTTTAGATATATCGTTATGAACTGTGATAATATCAATCATCTGTCTTTTAATTCTGTAAACAGGATTCAGATTTGACATAGGATTTTGAAAAATCTTCGCAATTTTATTTCCTCGTATTTTCTTCCATTCTTTCTTAGATTTTTTAAGTAGATTTTCACCTTCAAAAAGGATCTCTCCTTCTGCAATCTTACCCGGTGAAGGAATTATATTTAAGATGGCTTCAGTGGTTACAGATTTTCCACACCCTGTTTCTCCAACCAGTCCAATTGTTTCCCCCTTGATCACATCAAGATAGTCTATATCGATGGCTTCAACAACACCATGATATGTGTCGAAATGCACCTTCAAGTTTTTTATCTCCATAAGTTTTTCTCTCATCCTCATTCCCTCCTTGTTTTGGGGTCTAAAATATCTCTGAGACCATCACCGAATATATTAAAAGAGAATACAAATATCAAAATAATCAATCCTGGAAATACAACAGTCCACCACTGAGTTAAAAAATAATCACGATGAGAAGCAATGATTCTACCCCATTCTGGAGTCGGTGATTGAGCTCCTAATCCAAGAAAACTTAATGATGCTGCAGTAATAATTATTGAACCAAAATCCATTGATGATTGCACAATAACTCCAGTTATACTGTTTGGTAATACATGCTTAAAGGCGATTTTAACCTTACTTTCTCCCATGGCCTTAGCAGCCTCAATGAAAGGTTTTTCTTTAACCGATAAGGCTTCACCTCTAATTATCCTAGTATACCACGGCCACCATGCAATTGCGATAGCTATCATCATATTAGTAAGAGTGGGACCTAGTGCAGCAGATATAGCTAACGCCAATAGTAGTGGTGGAAAGCTTAGAAATGTATCTACAACTCTCATTATAGCTTCATCTACGTAACCACCTATAGATCCTGCAAGTGCCCCTAAAGGAACACCTATCAGTAAAGCCAATCCTATGGCTACTATACCTATATACAAAGAAATTCTAGCACCATAAACTATCCTGCTAAAAATATCTCTACCGAATCTATCTGTACCAAATGGATGTTCAAAACTTGGTGGTTGGAGTTGATTTTGTATTTTATTTACAGAACCTGCATCTTCGGGATATAATGCCACAAAAGGTGCAAATATAGCAATTATTATAAACCCTAGAATTACTAATCCTCCGATCATAGACAACTTGTTTTTATTAAGTAACTTCAAGCCGTACTTGAATTCTCTTATCCTCGGTTCGAGGCTTTTCGGTACTCTAAAGGGTAATTTAATATCCAATTTTTCCACCATCAATCATATCTAATTCTTGGATCCATATATGCTTGGATTATGTCAACAACAAGATTCAGGAATACATATATCATAGCGATCATGAGTGTAATACCCATTATTGCGGGATAATCCGAAGAACTGATAGCTGTCGCAGCATAAGTCCCCAATCCAGGCCATGAAAATATAGATTCTATAAGGAATATAGAAACAAGAGAATAAGCAAATGTTAACGCTAAAACATTTAATGCACTTCCAAATGAATTTCTGAGTGAATAAATAAAAAGCACCTTAGCTTCCTTTATTCCAAACGATCTCTCCATTCTGATAAAATCTTCTCCCAGAACATCTATAGTACTGGAACGAACCTGTCTTGTAACCAGTCCTAATGGGTATGCTGCCATCGTCAAAGCAGGTAATATAAGGTGTAAAGCTACGTCTTTAAAGGCAACAAAATTTCCTTGAATTAAGGTATCTATTAACAAAAAGCCAGTAATCCTATGAAAAGGATAATTTAATTCAACCTGAATAGATATTCTTCCACTGCTCGGCAATATACCCAATTGTTGGAAGAATACCAACTGAAGAATCATCCCTAACCAGAATGTTGGTAAAGAAACCCCAGTAACTGAAAAAAATCTAGCAGCATGGTCTATAATTGTGTTTCTGTTAGCTGCTGAATAAACTCCTAATGGAACGCCTACTGCAACAGCAATTAGCATCCCCCATATTATTATTTCAAGAGAAGCCGGTAGGAAATGAGCAATGTCTTCTCGAACAGGATTATGGGTCCTTATGGAAGTTCCTAAATCACCATGTAATAAATCGGATATATAATCAAAATACTGAATATACAAGGGTTGATTCAAACCTAATTCACTTTCCGCTTGTGCAATCTGTTCAGGGGTAGCATGAGCACCAACCCACATACTAGCGGGGTTTGCAGGTATAACTCTTGTAAGAGCAAATGCTATGATTGTTACACCGAATATAACAATGACAGCGAAAAAAAGTCTTCTGATTATATAATACCTTAACTTCATAAATTAATCAGTCCTTTCTAGTTTTAATATGAGGTGCCACTTTTCTCTTGACACCTTATATACATTACATATTTTTAAAGTTTTCTAAGAAATAACTATTCAAGTAGCATCTCAACTATATCATCTAGTGAACCAGCTAATTCTTCTTCATCTTTGTTGAAAAAATTTTCATTTTCTATCTTTTCTCTAATTTCTTTATATTCTTCTATATCATTTTTTTCAAGAACTTTCAAAAGTTTCTCTACTGAATCCATCATTCTTGCTGGAGCATATTCTTTTGGTTCATCAATTAATCCTCGAGCAGAGGTGATCATGAATGTGACCAACTCGTAGTACTCATCTTCTTCATTCATTCCAACCGACCCATCCTACCAACTCATCAATACTTTTTTTACTTGGGGGTTTAGGTGTCTCTTCAGAATAACCAATTGTAATTATAAGTTCTGGGTTATATCTACGATCTAACTCCAAGATCTTACTCACAGCTCTTTTATTGAACGATCTTATAAAACATGAACCTAGATCCATCTCCATTGCTTTCAAACAGATATTCTGTCCTGCAATAGCTATATCCATGTACTTCACTACCTCATCACCACCTTTTTTTTCGAATTTTTTTTCATCTATACAAAATACCAACAATACAGGAGGATCACCATATACACCTGGAGAGAATTGTGAAATTTTTTTAGCTTCTTTTCCAGTCACAGCTTTAATGATCCAAGGATAAAGATTTCCTCCGCTAGGGGCCCATCTAGCAGCTTGAATAAGTTCTTTAATTTCTTCTTGACTTATATACTCATCAGTGAATTTTCTGATACTCCTTCTTTTTTTAATAGCATCTATCAGTTTCATATTATCAAGGATGATATCACTCTATAAGTTCTGAAAACGGTTTATATTCATCGTCATAACCCATTTCTTCTAATACCCCTTTGAAAGTAGAAATCGCTTCTTTTGTAGTCCATTTTTCATGTGCTTCCATAACTATACAGGCTACTTCCATACC
>JBKHIX010000022.1:0-22950 GCA_046538435.1 Thermoplasmata archaeon
ATGACACCTTTTTTGAAAGATATATATCAAACGTTCGGAAAGCCATTCCTAACGATCCACCATGCATTTGCTGCAGTAGGTTTAGCAGGTGCTACCCTGCACCCGGTAGTCTTTGCGCTCGATGTTGGTGATCCAGCTGTTTTCATCCCTGATACTTCTTCATGGTTGGCTTTCTGGGAATTGGCCGGTAGACCTGCTCTGATCCTGATATATGTTGCCGTGATAGCTGTACTGATAAAAAGTAAGATGAAGAAATACTGGAGAGCTGTGCATTCATTGATGTATGTGGTGCTGTTCTTCGTACTCGTTCACGGTATATTGATCGGTACGGACTTCGAGAATATCGGTATATTGGTGATCTATAATTTGCTGTTCGTAGGGGTCGTGGTTGGATTTGTATACAAGAGATATCAAAATTGGCAGATGAAACAATAGATTAGTTTTTTAACCGTATTTTTCTTTATCGCAAATCTATTTGTCCAATCAATATCATTCCATCATCTTACCACCGAACTGCAGATCATAGAAATGCTGGAACTTCTCTCCTTTATCCATGAGTTCATCGAACGTTCCTCTCTCGACTATCTCACCATCTTCAATGAACAGTATCTCATCAGCATCGACTATGGTCGATAATCTATGAGCGATAGTGAACGTGGTTCTACCTTCAGATACCCTGTCGATAGCTTCCTGTATGAGTTTTTCAGTGTGTGAATCTACAGAGGAAGTTGCCTCGTCTAATATCAGTATCTCTGGATCCTTCAATAGAGCTCGAGCGATAGAGATCCTCTGCCTCTGTCCGCCTGAGAGCTTTATACCTCTCTGTCCGACCTTCGTCTCGTAGCCATCAGGCATATCATCGGCAAATTGATCTACATTAGCTTCCTCAGCCATCTTCAGTACCTCTTCTTCAGTAGCGTCAGGTCTTCCGTAACTGATGTTCTCTTTTATAGTTCCAGAGAACAGGAAATCATCCTGAAGTACCATAGCTATGGAATTCCTGAGTTCACTTAGATTCCAATCTTTTACATCTACTTCATCGACCTTAACCGAACCATCATCCACATCGTACAGTCTTGGGATGAGCCTTACTATAGTTGTTTTACCAGAACCGCTCGGACCGACCAACGCGATCGATTTCTTTGGAGGTACTTCGAAATCAACATCATTCAACACTTGTTCACTTTCATCATACGAGAAATCTACATGATCGAAGGTCACTCTGCCGGGTATTGGAACCTTCTTATATGACTTCTCTTTTTCGATCCTATCTCGATCTAGATCATCGACATCTTGGATCAGTTTCAGTCTCTCCTCGCCCTCTAAGATAGAATCCCTCTCTTTGGATTCATCCTTTTCTACACTTTCTTCTTTTTCAGCAACATCCTCAGAAGTAACAGATCCAGACTTAGAGAGAATATCTGGCTTGATATCCATATGATCGAAGAACCTCTCGATGGAAGCCAAGAACCTGCTCAATCCTTCGTTTATGTGTATTAGTCCCAGCATAGGTCCACGGAAGCCGAGTAAGTAAGTGTAAAACGCTGCTAAGGTACCAGCTGAGATCACACCTTCCATGACAAGGTATCCACCGTAACCAAGAGTGAGTACGAGACCAAGACTGTTCAAGAAATAAGCTCCAGGCCCTAAGATTGCTATGTACTTCACAGCCTTTCTCCTGGCTTCGAAGTGTTCTATGTTTTCCTCAGCAAACCTTCCTCTCTCGAAGAGTTCGTTCGAGAACACTTTTATTATCTTCATACCAGAAAGGTTGTCCTCCAACCTATCTGTCATGTCAGCCTTCTTGCTCCTGACTTTACGGAAAGCTTTGTGCATCCTGCCCATCAGGTACCAACCGTAGATGATCAAAAGAGGAGTGAAGGCTAAACTGACCAATGTTAAAGGAACGTTTAAGAAGAACAATATGATGAGTGTACCAACGATATGGGTTGCTGCTGTAAAAAGACCTTCAGGACCGTGGTGAACGAACTCCTGGAGTCTGTTCAGGTCATCGATCAAACGGGTGATCAGCTCTCCGGTCTTCTTGTTATCGTGGAACTTCATGGGAAGTTCCTGGAAATGACTGTAGAGGTCGTTCCTCATGTCGTAAACTATCTTCTGAGCTGTCTTATGTCCATAATAACTCTTCAAACCTCTCAATAAAGCGATGGCACCAAAAACACCTAAAGCCATCAGCGAAAGATTTATGACCTGGCTGACATCACCTGACAAGAGAGCATCGTCTATAATACTCCTGAGGAGCAAAGGTGGTACCAGTGCCAGGATAGCCGTGACCACATGACCGATCTGTAATGGTAAATAGATTCTTAAGTTAGGCTTAAGGTACTCTCTATAAAACCTCTTGATGAGATATTTTACGTTGAATTCACTTATATCCTTCCTATCTTCCTCGTCATCTTCTGCCATGAAATCTTCCCCCTTTTAATGAAAAGTGAAGGTTACACAGTTCGCTTTTGGAGTTGTTTTTGTTACATAAGTTTTTTCATCATTTTCTAATAAAATTGATGAATTAAAAGGTGCGGTATGTAAAATTTTTAAAAATCGAGTCCTAGTCAAAAAGTAAAATTTTTATTGAACGTCAATCAATCTGGTCCATTTTAATAATGAACTTTACTCTTTCATCTTGACTTTTTATATCGATATCTAGATCGATCTGATCAGCTATCTGTTTAAGTATATAATAATTCACCCCACCAGCGCCAGAGGTTTCACCCGTGTAGAGGTCTCCAGTAAATAGATCTTTTATATCCTTTGTTAGGTCCTCACCATCATCTTCTATGATTATAGCTATTTTATCACCTTCTATCTCTTCGACATCTATGATTATTTCTTCACAATTAGAAGTCTGGATCCTTGTCTTGATCAGTTGAGAAAGGAGTACGTTCAAAGAGTCATCATATTGGATTTTAACATCCTTCTCTTTATAATCTACATCCACTTTCTTATTATCAGCATATCCTCTTATATCTTCAAGGAGATGCTCCAACAGTTTCGGTAATCTCTTCTCAGTACTCCAATCAACATCCTCGAAATGATCAAGTTTACCGGCCAATTTCAATATCTCATCAGTCTTTTCACCTATATCTATTGCCCTCTGTAAATACTCTCGATGTTCTTCTGGAAGATCCACATCTTCGATCAATTTTAGATAACCCTGAATAAGATTGAACTTACTCCTTATATCCTTCCTGACTAAAGTATTCATGAATTCCTTCCTCTCTTCTGATCTTTTTTCACTAGTGATATCCTTCCCTAAAGCTACAGAACCGATTATTTCACCCTCTTCGTTCCGTAAAGGATGAGAGGACCAAGAGATAATCTTTTCCTGCCCATCTTTACAATGAATAGTCGTTTCGTAGCTTTCTAATTCCTCACCTTCTAGGATGTCAGTAACTTTTTCGACAATCCTCTCACGATATTTTTGATCAGGATACAACCACTCCCATATCTTGTTATCTCCGACGACTTCTTCCTTCGAATACCCACTTATCTTCTCTGCTGCCCTGTTCCAGACCATCACATTGGCATTCTTGTCTAAAACATTTAACCAAATGTTAGCATCTTGAATTATCCTTTCTCTGAACTGGCTGAGTTCCCTGATCCTTTCTTGATGTTCTTTCCTTTCGGTTATGTCCATACCAGAACTCAAAGTGCCCAGTATAGTTCCCTCTTCATCCTCTAAAAATGAATTATGCCATAAAATATCTCTCTTTTCACCAGATTTCGTTATCACCGGATTCTCAAAATACTCAGAATAGTCAGTCCTACCAACTTTCTTATGGAGCTTCCTTAATTCGTCTTTCTGATCTTCTGGAATAAAGTTCTCAAACCAATCTTTTCCGATTATTTCATCTTTCTCGTACCCTAAGACCTCAGAAGCCTTCCTATTCGCCTGGATAACCTTGCCCTCTGGATCTATCGTAATCAACATCACCTCTGCTGTCTTCAGGTATTTCCGAGCTCTGTCTCTTTCCTTTCTCAATTTTTTCTTAGCTTTTTCTTCTCCCTTTTTCAATCTTGTCCGGGTGATTATATTGTCCTTCATCTTTTCATAGTGTTTACTAGTCACTTCGTCCTCTAACTGAGCCTTGAAGATCCTGGGAGGCATGAAATATGGATTTTGATGTAATGTATCATATAGCACAACCTTTGGATGTGTCCTGATAACATTGACTAATATTTCAGAAGAAAACCTTTCTTCATTGTATTGACATAGAGCTATGATCTCATTGTCAGGAAGAAACTCATTCAGTTTTGATTCATATTCCATCAATCTTTCTACACCGGGGATATCACCGAAGAACCAGGTCATCTCACCTGTGACCCTTAACCCTTCATAACCCTTCTTTAAAGCATCTTTCTTTCTCTTGTCCAGCAGATCTATCATCTTATCTGGATCGAAACGACCATCCTTTACATATGACTCAGTTTTGGTCATGAATTCAAACTGCCCATCATCTATAAATTTCTCCACTTCAAAATTCAACTTTTTGAATGATCGGATAACCTCTTTCTTCGTTCTATCATCTACAATATAAAGACATTTTTCGCCCCTTTTCACTCCTACAGACATGAATGAAGATAAAGCGGACATCTGTTCTTCTTTATTCCTGTATATACAGCACATATGAGTGCCTAAAGGTTGATCTACAAATTTCTTAACTAAATATTCATCGTCTTCTATCTTTTCACAACCGTTTATATATCCTATTCAAACTTTAAAAAGGTTTACGTCGAATCTTGCCCCTCCCAATTCGGAATCTTTAACCTGGATATTTCCATCATAACTGTTTATCATCACCTTTACTAAAAACAAACCTAGTCCAGTTCCACCTTCTTTATCTGTCGTGTAACCCTTATCGAATATTTTATCTTTCTTATCGTCAGGGATGCCTTACCGTCGTCCTCCACTATAATAACTGACTTTTCCTTCAAATCCTTATATCTGATAACGATACTGTTCCCTTCTGAATGTTTTATAGAATTACTTATAAGGTTGGTGAACAGTTCTTTCAGCAGCATCCCACCTTTGACTATGATATTTTTATCAGGGAGGTCCATATCTATTTCTATATTTTTTATTTTTGCGCTAGCTGTGTTTTCGTGTATCACTGTTTTTATAATCGAGCTCAACTCTACTTTCTCTGTCTTTTCTCTTTCTATAGCATGAAGGGTCCTAACTTTTTCTATTATATCCATGCTCTCTTTATTCGCTTTCTTAGATTTCTCTAAAAGCTCTTTTAGTTCGGACGATATATTATGGTCCTCTGCAAGTTCCAAATAACCTTGAGCTATCTGTGTTTTATTTTTTACATCGTGCCTCAATAAAGAGTTCAGAAATTTTTCCCTGTCCTCCGCTTTCTTTTTCTCAGTGATATCGATGCCGAAGATGACGAATTTTAGGTCATCTTTATACTTTATAGAAGAAATATGCCATGAATGTATGACATCTTTGCCCTGTTTGGTGATCAATCTGCCTTTTTCTGATATATATCCTTTTTCAATTGCCTTTCTTATCCCTTTTTTCATCCTACCTTTATCCTCATCAATTATGAAATCTAAAATCGATCTTCTTTCCATATCGTCAGCTGAAAAACCAGTTCTTTCCTCTGCAGTATCGTTCCAATCGATCAGTCTATAGTCACTGTCAAGTATGAATATTATCTCAGGGATAGACTCGATGATATCAGCTCTTTCTTTAACGACTGCAGCTTCCTTTCTAGCTTCAAAAGCTCTCTCTTCTGCCAATTTTTGTTCGGTGATATCTTCGTGCATTACGACGACGTGTGTGACTTCTTCGTCATCGTTGAAAATAGGGAACAATCGACTCTTCGTTATCCTTCGGACTCCGTGAGGGGTTTCAAAGTCTACTTCTGGGGTTTTGATAGTTTTACCTTTCAAAGCCTCCTTTATGTACTTTGTTACATGATGTTTGATATTTGAAGGGTTGGTCAGAGCGTTAGTGCCTATCATGATCTCTTCATTAGGCAGTTCATATGCATCTAGAAACGCTTGGTTAGCCATCAATACAAAACCGTCTGAATCTATTATAAATGTAGGTAAAGGAGAATTGTTTACAATTTTTTCCCCAGATATATCTTTTTTATCAGACACATATTCATAGCTGCTTTTATTATCCATTGAACCCATCTTATTACCTTATTTTGAAAGATACTCACTTCAGTTTGTTATAATTGCTTTGAACCATTTATTATTATCGATATTGATTTGATATGAGTTTGTCGAATTTGAAATTTATTTTTCATCTCCTCAAAATGCTTTTTTCAATAAAAAATACAGTTTTCATTGATGTAGCTACTACCCTCTTCGATTTTATTGTCATATTTTAAAGTTAAGTAAATGTAATTTAGACTTATAGTTCAATTAGTTTACCCTTTAGTTCTTTCATCTCCTCCTTCATCTCTCCATCCTTGTCGTAAACTGAAACACCCTCTAGATCAGCTTTGATAACCTCTTCACTGTGAGGAACAGAGTGGATGATAGGTAGTTCTAATTTGTTTTCAATGATCTCTTTTTCCTCTTGGTTTCTTACTTTATTCAATACCACCTGTACTTCGTTTAGATCTAAATCTTCAGCAAGATTACTGATCCTTTCTGCCGTTTGGACCGAACGAAGGTTAGGTTCTACTACGATTAGCAGTACGTCGACATCTTGAGTAGTACCCCTGCCCAGATGTTCAACGCCCGCTTCCATATCCATGAGCAGGGTATGTTCCCAGTTTTTCAAGTAATATTCCATCAACCTCCTGACGAGAGCGTTTTCAGGACAAAAGCAGCCACTTCCACCTTTTTTTATCGATCCTGCTACTAACAGCTGTACCCTATCATTACACTCTATACCATATCTTTCCAGAATATCATCGACAGTAAAATTTAGTTTGAACATCTGTCCGTATCCACTCCCTGGTTCAACCCCGGTTTTCTCTTTTATCAGATCATCCATCTCTGATAATGGAGTGACATCACTGTCCGCTCCTCCAAGTACTGTGATCAAATTTGGTGAGGGGTCGAGGTCTATACTCACAACATCATCTTCATCAGCAAACGCTCTAGCCAATCCACCAGTTAATGTGGTTTTTCCGGTTCCACCTTTACCTGAAACAGCTATCTTCATTTGTAAGCCTCCTTAAATTTACCTAATTCTTTTTTCTTTGTACACGAATCGCACAGATCAAAATATTCGTCGGGTAGTGAAGGAAAATCATGTTCACTCAACTTTTCTATCATCCTTTCTGGACTGAAGTACTCCCCACACTCTTCACATTTCTTCATCTTAAGTTCAGTATTGAAGTATTTAATGTATCTGGTATCCCCTTCATCCTCTATCTCGATGGCATCAGTAGGACAGACTTCAGCGCAGGATCCACACCCGATACAGACTTCTGAGTTGATCGAGAAAGGGGTGTCAACTTCTCTATCATACCCTCTGCCCACGAAGCTGATAGCACTAACACCTAATTCATCCTCACATGCTCTAGTGCATTTACCACAGAGTATACAATCAGAATCTCTTTCTTTGAACCGAGTTTCTGAAACTCCCACCTCCTCACAGACCTCTTTAACCTCCTCTGAATCAGGTGCCCTAGCTAACAATAACTCAGCAATCAATTTCCTTTTCTTTTTTATCTCAGACGAACCTGTATCGATGCCCATCCCATCTTCTATATCTCTGGTGCAGGCTGTATCTATCTCTTTAGAACCGCCTTGATCTATTTCAACTATACATAATCTGCATACTCCGTAAGGTTCTAAACCATCATGATGGCATAATGTAGGTATCTCTATACCGATCTCTTCAGCAGCTTTCAGTATAGTTTTTTTCTCCTCAAATTCAACTTCTTCCCCATCTATCTTCACTTTCATCAGATCACCTCTATAGCGTCTACTGGACATACATCCAAGCACGTACCACATCTGATACACTTCTCCAGGTCGATACTGTATTTTTCTTCACCTTCCGTGATAGCATCTTCAGGGCATGCTTCAAGACAGTTTCCACATGCGATACAGTCGTCAGTTATACGATATTCTATGAGCTCTTTACAGACTCCAGCTCTGCACTTCTGTTCTTCCATATGTTCTCTGTATTCTTCTTCAAAATAATCAAGGGTCGTCAGCAATGGATTTGGAGCAGTCTTTCCTAGTCCACAAAGAGAAGTTTCTTTGATGACCGATGCGACTTCTTTTAGGAAGTCTAGATCGACTTCTTTACCCTTAGAGATGTCATCTAAGGTCTCTATAATATTTTTTAAACCTTCCCTGCATGGAGTACACTTTCCACAAGATTCTGATAGGGTAAAATCGATGAAATACTGGGCAGTGTTTATCATACATGTGTTGGTACTCATCACAACCATACCACCAGAACCCATCATCGAACCCAGTTCTGTCAAGGTCTCGTAATCAACGGGTTTGTCGGTATGATCATCTGGTATCACTCCCCCAGAGGGACCACCGGTTTGAACAGCCTTGAACTTCCCATCAGAAACACCCCCACCGATATCATAGATGATCTCCTTCAATGAGATACCGATAGAAACTTCGATCAATCCAGTCGTTTTAATATCTCCTGTTAGAGAGAAGACTTTCGTCCCTCCACTCTCATCTGTACCTAAATCAGCGAACCATTCTGCACCACCTTCAATTATTTTTGGCACATTGGCCCAGGTTTCAACGTTATTGATGTTTGTGGGTTCTCCCCAAAGTCCACTTTCTGCTGGGAACGGGGGTCTCGGTCTTGGTTCAGAGATGTCACTCTCGATAGCGTGCATCAAAGCGGTTTCTTCGCCACAGACGAAGGCACCTGCACTTTTAAAGATCTCTATATCAAAATCGAAACCGGTATCAAATATGTTATCTCCAAGCAGTCCTAGGTCCCTAGCTTGATCTATGGCTTTTTTCATCCTTTTCAAGGCTAGAGGATACTCTGACCTGATATATATGAAACCTTTATCAGCATTTATCGTATATGCGCCTATCAACATACCTTCCAGTACAGAATGAGGGTCAGACTCTAGAAGATTCCTATCCATGTACGCTCCTGGATCACCTTCATCTGCATTCCCTATTATGTACTTCTTATTACCCTCTGCTTCTTTGGTAAGTTCCCATTTTAGACCGGTAGGGAAACCGGCACCACCTCTTCCTCTGAGTTTAGAATTCTTTATCTCTTCTATTATATCTTTACACTCGCTTTTCACAACTTTATATAAGGAACGGTATCCTCCTTTAGCGATGTATTCCTTTATATTCTCTGGATCGATGAACCCAGCGTTCTTCATCACCACTCTTTTCTGTTTTTTAAAGAAAGGTACTTCTGTCCACTCAGGGACCGATCCAAACTGATCTTCGTTATCATCCTTTGTAGTGATCTTACAGAAAGCCTCATCTATGGGGATGATGCCATTTTTCAGAAATTCAACAATATCCCTCGTCCTTTTCTCATCCGCTTCTGTATATATCAATATAGGATATCCAGGAACGTGAAGTTGGAACAGTGGTTCTTTTTGACAAATCCCTAAACATCCTATACTTTTTACCTCGTATTCTGTATTTGCTAGTTCATCCTTCAGGATTTTGAACGTTTTATCCGCACCTGCTGCTTTGCCACAGGATGCTAATGCTACTTTCACCACAGGATAATCAGGATAAAGACTGTTCTCACCTTTTTCACCTAGATATTCTAAGTCAGAGAGATCAGTCACCATCATCTTCTTCCTCCTTGATATCTTCTATTATCTGGATAGCTTTATCCGCTGTAAGATTACCATAGATCTCATCACCTATCTTCATGACAGGGGCTAGACTGCAGCATCCCAAACATCTCACAGTGGTGAGGGTAAAAAGTTCGTCATCTGTGGTCTCACCTTCTTCTATGTCCAGTTCCCTAGATATCCTATCTATAATCTTCATGCTTCCTCTCACATGACATGCGGTCCCGTCACAAATCTGGATCTTGTACTTCCCTTTAGGACTCAGATCGAAGTCTTCAAAGAATTTCGTTATACCATATGCTTTTGCTAAAGGGACGTTGGATCTTTCAGAAGCTTTATTCAGATCATCCTTAGAGATATATCCTTTTTCTTCCTGTAATGAATTCAATAGAGGTAATAATTTGTATTCAGGGTCCTCTTTATCGGACACATCGCCTTGAACTGTTTTCATCTAAAGGTCACTCCTACTCGGTCCCTGCTTGTTCCTTCGCAAGTTCGCTGCCCTTTCTGAAAGCGGTTAAAAGTTCTCTCTGTGATTCCTCCTTTTTCTTTTTTGAGATTTCTTCCACCGTCATGAATTGTAATGCGTTAGTGGGACAGCCTTCTACACAAGCAGGTTCTTCATCTTCCTCGAGTCTTTCGATACATAGGTCACATTTTGTGATAACTCCACCAGATCTACTTATTTTTAATACTCCGAAAGGACATACCTGAATACACATCTTACATCCAATGCATTTCTCGTCATCTACCACAACAGGAGATTCCTCATTCTCTCTATTTATTGCTTCTGTGGGGCATACTGTAACACAAGGAGCGTCCTCACAGTGCCTGCATTGCCATGGGATGTTACTTTCGTCAAAGTATTCAACATCTATCCTGTACTGTGGGAGGGGTTCTTCATGGATTGCTGTAAATAGGTCTTTACTCTCAGAATGCTCGACAGCACATTCGATCTCGCAGGTGTGGCATCCAACACATTTATCCAGATCTACATAGATCATCTTTTCCATGTTTGATCCCCTCACCCAAGAAGCTCTTCACGTTTCCTTTCGATGTGATCTATGATCAGATCTCCCATCTTCTCTGGATCACTTTCAACGGCGAATTTGCCTCCAACGACGCCTTCTACATCATCTGTCAGGAGCTTAACGACTTCATCGCTACCTAAAACTGGTGGTGTCGTTCCAAGAACTGTATATACACCAGAAGCAACGAAGTACGTTCCTATAGATACAGCTTTCTCGCTCATCCATTCTGGTGCGGCTCCTGCCACTGGCAGATCGGAAGGATCTACGCCCAATTCGTCTGCTATAGCTCCTATAGCCACCAGTATCCTAGTGTTGTCAACACAGCTTCCCATGTGTAAGCATGGGGGTATACCCAACTGTTCACAGACTGCTTTTAGACCATCTCCTGCTAACTCTTTCGCCTCTGGTTTGAACAAACCATCTTTCATAGCGGCTATCGACCAGCATCCTGTACCGACTATCAGGATATCGTTCTTGATCAATTTTTTAGCTAGATTGACATGATTATAATCATGTTTAACTTTAGGATTATTACATCCAACAAGGCCAGCTATACCTTTTATCGTGCCATCTTTTATAGCCTCGATGAGTGGATCAAGTGTACCTCCTAAAGCGTCCACTATTGCTTCTACAGAAAATCCTACTACACCTTCCATCTTTTCCTCAGGAATCTTGATTTTATCCTGAGATCTAGATGGATAGTTCTCTATCGCTGTCTTTACTATCTTCCTAGCTATTTCATCTGCTTTTTCGGGCTCGAACTCGATATGCATTGCACCGGCTATCTTTGCTTTCCCAGAAGTGGTTATCACCTTGGTGTGGTAACAATCAGCTACATCAGGTAGGGAAGGCATTATACACTGGTAATCTACCACCATCGCATCTACAGAACCTGTAGCAAGAGCTAATTCCTGTTGCAGGAAATTACCTGCAGCCGGTATACCCTGCCTCATTATCAACTCATTTCCTGTACAGCACATACCTGCTACGTTGATACCTTCAGCGCCTTTCTCCTTTGCCAGTTCAATCATATCTTCATCGTCGGTAGCTTCCACTATTTTCTCTGACAAGATAGGTACGTGACCGTGAGTTATTATATTGACCTGATCTTCTTCTAAGACACCTAGATTAGCGGTTGACTCAACTGGTTCAGGTGTTCCAAACAATACATCCTGTATCTCTGTAGCGATCAGGGAACCACCCCATCCATCGCCGATTGCGGCTCGTATACCCTGAAGATTCAAATTTAAAGGATCAGCATCCACACCAATGTGAGTTCTATGCATTATCTCCACTATCTCTCTATCGATACTCCTTGGGAGTAGACCGTATTCTTCCCATTTCTCTTTTAATTTACTCGGAGCGTATCCATCCGTGAAGGAAATGACCTTATCTTCCATACTCCCGAAATCGTCCAATGCTCTTTCACTCACATCTTCAGCAATCTTTTTTATCTCTCTATCCGTATCCATACCCAATTTACCTGCGATAGCCTTCAGTTTATCTGTATCTTTTATTTCATAACCTGGTGCTTCTCCATCCAACATCTCCTTGAAAACTTCCGCATTTTCTCTACCATGGTCACTGTGTGCAGCCGCGCCTGCAGCGGTCATCCTTATCAGATTTCTAGAAACCATAGTGGCTGCTGTAGCACCACATGTTCCCCTGGTTGGACCTTCACCGAAAGGATCGATCCGACAGGGTCCCATATTACAGTTTCTACAACATAATCCTAACGAACCAAATCCACATTGTGGCTGCTGTTCTTCGAATCTATCCCAGACTGTCTCTATACCATCAGAATGAGCTTTATCGAGTGCCTCTTCTGTCACATCATCATAAGATTTTTCACCCATATCGTTCACCTTATTATAACTCTTTATTACACTAATGTATACAAATTAAATAAATTTTATCAAATCAAGAGTGTGTCAAAACATTAGTGATTTTGGAATTTTGAGAGATTCTATTCTATCTCTGAGTAAAATCAAGAATCCATCTATAACGTCGATATCACTAAAAAGATGACAGACTCTCATCAGATATGTTGTAATTCTCTATTCAATGTAGATTTTAAAATGATTAAACCATGGAATTATTAAAAAACAAATTAGAGATCTAAAGCACACTTATCACTTTTCTTATCTTAATGATGAAGTGAAATATTCCTTAGATTGGTTTATTTTTTATTAAAAATTTATTAACTATATAGTAGCTAATCTCACTCAATAATAACCTCTCCAAATCATATCCCTAAAATATATAGGTACGTTTCACCTATAATTATATTGGTGATAGGATCTCAAAAAAATTGCTAAGGATCGATCTTAATAATTTAGAGATCAAGAGAGAAGAAGTACCAGAGAAATATGAAAAACTTGGAGGTAGAGGACTCACATCACAGATAGTCGCCGATGAAGTCCCACCTAAATGTCATCCTTTAAGTGAAAAGAACAAGGTGATTTTTGCACCGGGGATAGTGACAGGAACAGGAGCTGTGAATTCAGGTAGGATATCTGTAGGTGGAAAATCGCCCCTGACCAAAGGGATAAAAGAAGCCAACGCGGGAACTCCCTTCGCTGCAAAACTTGCAAAACATGGTATCAAAGCAGTCATTTTAGAAGGAAAGGCTGAAGATGGATATCATGCGTTGAAGATCGGTGACGAAACTGAACTTGTTTCAGCTGATAGATGGTCAGGTGAAGGTCTTTATGACGCATACGACGAACTCCATGAAGAGTTCGGTGATGACATGGACATATGTGGTGCCGGTATTGCTGCTGAACTGAAAGGTTCTAACGCAGGACTGTGCTTTTCAGATATAGATGGGCTGCCGAGCAGATATGCTGGTCGTGGTGGACTGGGAGCAGTGATGGCATCTAAAGGATTGAAATTCATCATGGTTGAAAAGCCCGATGAGAGCAAGATAGAGATAGCTGATAGAGAAAAATTCAAAGAAGGGAACAAAAAGTTGAGAGATGCTTTGAAAGAACATGATGTGACGAAACCTGGTGGTGCATTGAACTCCTATGGAACCGACGTACTCATCAATATAATAAACGAAAGTGGTGGATTACCTCAGAGGAATTTTTCAGAAGGAAGTGATGAACGATCTTCCAAAGTATCAGGTGAAAGGAAAGCTGAGCTCATAGAAGAAAGAGGTGGAGTACGCCCTCATAAATGCAGTCCCAGCTGTATTATACAATGTTCTGAAGTGTGGACCAATGAGGATGGCGAAGATCCAGTAGGTGTCTTGGAATATGAGTCAGTCTGGGCTCTTGGACCGAACTGCGGTATATACGACTTGGACACGATCGGTGAACTGAACAGGGCCTGTAATGACCTCGGTTTAGATACCATAGAGATGGGCAATACACTGGCAGTAGCCATGGAAGGTGGCTTACTCGATTTCGGTGACGAAGATGGTGCTCTTGAACTCATGGAAGAGATATACGAGAAAACAGCACAGGGAAAACTGCTCGTGAATGGGACTGAGTTCGTAGGAGAAGCACATGGAGTCGACAGGATCCCTACGGTGAAAGGGCAAGCTATGCCTGCTTACGATCCCAGAGCTATCAAAGGGATAGGCGTCACCTACGCAACAACACCGATGGGAGCAGACCATACTGCAGGTTACGCTATCGCTACCGAGATAATGGGTGTCGGTGGAGAAGCTGATCCATTGGATACAAATAAAGCTGAGCTTTCGAGGAATCTTCAGCAGAGCACAGCGGTGATTGACAGTGCCGGATACTGTTTATTCATAGCCTTCGCAGTGATGGATATCGAGAAGGGTCTTGAAGGTATGATAGAAACGATAAGTGGTGTCATAGATCCAGATTACACCATGGATGATGTCATGGAGATGGGCAAAGAAGTGCTCAAGACAGAAAGAGAATTCAACAGGAAAGCTGGTATGAACGAGGAGCATGATAGGATACCTGATTTCATGGAGGATGAGGAGTTACCGCCACATGAAGAAACCTTCGATGTTCCAGATGAGGAATTGGATAAGGTATTTGAATCCTTCTAAAAAACCATTATTTTTTATTTTTCGTGGTAGATATGGCGATAAAGATAAAATTCTTCGCATCTTTAAGGGAAATCGTTGGTAAAGAAGGGATCAGTATGGAGAAAGATGACCTGAAGGATGTAGGTGACGTTTTGAAAAAAATTTCTTTAAGCAGTAATAAAATCCAAAAACGATTCTATGATGATGGTTCTACACTGAACAAAAATTTGATCGTATTGAAAGATGGGAGAAATATCAACTATCTAGATGGTTTGAACACGAGTGTGGAAGAGGATGATACGATCGCAGTATTTCCCGTTATCGCTGGTGGTTGAAGTTGAAAGTAAAGTTGTATGGAGACCTTCGAGAATATGCTGACAGGCTAGATGAACAAAGTACATCAATAGGTTTGTTAGATATTGATCTTAAAAACTTGAACACGGTCAGTGATCTTCTAAAATATCTGGACATAGATAGTACTGAGATCAGTCATATATTTGTCAATAGAGAATATTCTGCACTGGAAAGAAGGGTCTCAGATGATGATCGTGTAGCATTGTTCCCTAAAGATATGGGACTTCTTTACAAGTGGTACTTTAGTAAGAAAAAGTAATCCAATTTGTTAAAAATGATCTTGGAAAAATATTTTCAGTTTTAATCCAATCTATCAGAACCTTGGTATACCTTTTCTACGTTCAGAACAGTAGCTGCATGACCAGGGAACCTGTCATCTAGCCAAGATAACATATCTTCGTATATCTCACCACAGGTATGATATTCTAAGGAACCTTTGACCTGAAAAGCATCGTGGTCCTCAGTGATGAAGAGTATCGACCCATAACTTCCGTTCTCGATATTCTGTTTAGTTTTATGGAAATAATTATCAGCTATCACGAACTGTTCTTCATTACGTTTCTTTATGCAACTAACATACACAGCGTTCGGCTCATCATCTTCATTCACAGTTGTGAATACTGCAGGTCCATCTCGTTTTTCCCAATATTCATTAACTTCTTTAGGCAGGGTCGGCATTATATCTACCTCAATTTCCAAAACATGTCTTCTGAATTAAAATTTTAGGAAATGATGAGGAGTTCATAAACCATACAACCTTAGGAAATT
Organism: Thermoplasmata archaeon; assembly: GCA_046538435.1. Taxonomy (GTDB): domain Archaea; phylum Thermoplasmatota; class Thermoplasmata; order Halarchaeoplasmatales; family Halarchaeoplasmataceae; genus CAYSTL01. The sequence goes on from JBKHIX010000022.1 coordinate 15,921, forward strand.
GTCTGAACGATTTATGAACTAAAGCTTTGATGTAAATTGTTATGAACCTCTATAATCATCGCTTCTACTTTTTCAAAGTCTTTTCCTTACTACATCAGGTCTGACCAGCAACCAGACTATCAAACCTACGATGCCGCCTACCAGTCCTACTATGAGCCATAGGACTTCTTTTTCTCCTCTCTTTTTGGCATCTTTGTACATCCAATAAGCTATCACGAACTGGATCACAAGAGGTATTATTATTACGAAGCAGAACAGACCGCCCAAGCCCAGACCTAACATTCCTCCCCACTGGAAGGGGGAAAAGGGGGTCAGAGATATCGTTTCAAGCATATTTATCACGGTTTCCATTAATCATAATAAATTATATATTTTTTTCTAAAATTGATCGTTAGAGTGAAATTTTTTCAATTAAGATCACACTTTAGCTAAGACTCTAGCTATCGATGAATCAGCTTTGATCTTGAGAGGAAAAGCTATGATCTCAAAATCTTCAACATCCGATAGTTCAGATAGATTCGTAAGGTTCTCTATTATCAGGATACCGTTTTTGAAAAGCGTCTTGTGTATGTTGAAGGGATGCTTATCGGGTGTGGGTATATCCATGCCGAGCATCTTGATCTTCTTATCTACAAAGAACTGTGCGAGAGATTCGTCCACGATAGGATGGTCAGCGTAGTATTCTTTTGAACCGTACTTTTCATCAAAACCTGTGTAAAGCAGAACTATATCATTTTCTTTCACTATTTCCGAGTATTCATCCTTGTATTCGATCGGGCTCTGGTTTCTTACGTCGAGTATACATCCGTTACCTGTGAACCTGTTTAAAGGTACTTCGTTCATGTGAGTCTCGTCATCTGTCATGTGCATGGGTATGTCGATATGAGTTCCAGCGTGTAGTCCTGTTTCTAAACGGAAATAGTTGTAACCATCTTCTTCGAAAGATTTGGTTCGGTCTAGTTCAACAGGGTCGTCGAATGGATAGACTGGCATATCGTCGGTGATCTCGTGGCTGAGATCTAGGAATTCAGTCATCTTGTTATACTCCTATCGTTCTATATACATCAGATTCATCAAAAAGATAAAAATGTTTTTTATGAAAAACTGATGATGTAGAAAAATCGTTTATCGTTCGTATCTTATTTCAAAGATGCAATCATCTCCACCGCTGGCGACTGTTTCTATCATCTCAGAGGAGACGGGTCTTTCTAATAATCTGTTATATATCTTGATCACATGACCATTACAGCATTCACACCAAGTTTTTGATACTGGTTCATACTCATCTAATTTCCTGTACATATTGCAAACACATCTACCCCATCCGAATGAAACAGTAAGAACATCATCATCTTTCTTGACGTAACCAGGTGTGAGAGGTCTAGAGTATTTTTTACAGAGTTCTTCAATGCTTTCGACTTCTTCTTTCAGATCTTCGATCTCTTTGACCTGATTCTTAGTCAGATTACATGTATGTTTATGTCTGATCTTAACGATGGTGTCTTCATCTAGAATATCATCCATCCTATCCATGATCTTTTTTCCTAGTTCTACCTGCTCATGTGCAGGCATCTTGGATGATCTATCAGGAAGAGTGATATATTCAGGAAATATCTTATTAGCCATATCTTCTCCTAACACCTCTTCGATACTCCGATAAATCTGATAGAACTTAAAAATGACCATCTGACACAGTCTCCTTAGCAGTCTTTTGATGTGATAACATATCTAAATATGACAAAATCATGTCACTATATATAGATTTTTATAAAACCTATTTAGTCCTCTTTTTCTCAGACAGATAGAGTATTATCGACAATATCAGTGAGAAAAGGGTCATCAATCCACCTATCAAGAATGCGAAATCGTATTTTCCCGTGATGTCGTAGACATAACCAGCGAAATAAGGACCCAAAGCCCCACCTAAACCAGCGACAGTTCCTAAAGCTCCCAGTATCGCACCAGAATGCTTGTTCCCGAAGAAAACGGAAACTATAACTGGATATATCATAACCCAACCACCGAAAGCTAAGCCGAACGTAAGGGAGATTACGTACAGGACAGGTAGTGAGTTAGCAGTTGTGATTAAAAACAGTGTCAAGGACTGCAGTAAAAAGAATATCATGGTCCCTTTAACAACTCCTATCTTATCCGAAGTCCATCCTCCGAACAGTCTTCCGAAAACGTTTGCAAGTCCAATTGCTGTCAGAGTCATGGCTGCGTAAAAGCTGGGAAAACCTATACCCTCGGAATACGGTACGATATGTACCGTTACTGTAAGAGCGGAAAACTGCGAAACGAAGAACATCATGTATATTATCCAGAAACGTTTCGTTTTCAACGCCTGTAAAAGTGTGAGGTTCAAGCTGTTATCTGCACTCTTATCTTCGGAGGCTGAGTTCTTGATCTCGAGTCCTATGGATTCAGGTGAATCTCTGATAAGATACGTAGCGATCAGCAGCAGTACAAAAGATATGACAGCCATCACTACAAAAGTCGTCCTCCATCCAGCACTAGCTATGATCCTTTCAAGAGCTGGTGGGAAGAACGCCATGCCTATGCCTAATGCTGAAACGGTGATACCTACAGCCAATCCTTTATTCTCGTTGAACCATCGTGTCACTGTTGTTGTTACAGGTACGTAGAAAGCTCCTGAGCCGATACCTATGAGTGCAAAACCCAGGTATAACTGGTTCAAGGAACTTATCAGACTGCAGAATATGTATCCAGGGACCACTAGAGATAGACCCAAGATCAATACTTTTCTAACTCCGTACCTATCGCTCAGCCTTCCGAACATTATCGCGAAGAAGGATGTGAGGATGAGCGAGATCGAATATGCCATGGATATCGGTGCTCTAGCCCACCCAAAATCCTCCGTCAAAGGTGCTATGAAAACGCCGAATGCATAGCTGCGTAAGCTCGATACGAGGATTGCGATGAAAGCCGCGAGGACGACTATCCAACCGTAATAGATATCTCTTTTCATTATGTTCAATACAGTTCTCCAATAGAAACGTTGATAAAATTTGTTTTGGTAGGGTGAGAGATATGGATGAGATCGAGATTTTTTAGAATAATATGCTTATTAGTTATTTAAAACTTGAGATTAATAAGTAAGGGCGTATATATTTACCCCTCGGAGAGATGTTCACTCAAGGGTCCAGAAAATGCTAGAGGTAGATAAATTACATCTTCTTCATTTCTTTCAAGACCCGATTCATTGACTATAAAACATCTATCAGCGTCATATTTATCGCAGAAACTTCTTAAAGAACGGGTTATCTTAGGTGTGGTTTTGACCTCAACTGGAGTTATATGAGTTTCATCAAAGATGAAATCAACTTCTGACTTGCTCTTGCTTCTCCAGTATTTTAGAACATCTGTATGATGTATCGCCTGTGAAAAGAAGAAATTCTCGTTCAATTCACCCCTATCACTTCTATCTTCTATTTTCTGAAAGTTATTGATCAGACCGTTCCTTAACCCGTTATCAAAAAAGTAAACCTTCGGTGTTTTAACTATCTCTTTCTGCTTATTTGTAAAAAAGGGATCAATTCTCTTCATGACGAAAGTATACTCTAGGATATTCAATTTATCTTTCAGATCTTTATATTTGAACTGTGACCTGTCTGATATCTTTGAATATTTTGTGAGCTCACCTATCTGGAGTGAGAGCAGTTTCATCAGCTTTCTTATCTTCCTATCTTCAGAGATCTCGAGGACATCCCTGATCTCTCTGAGTAGATAAGTATTGATTATGTTCTTTATGATCGTTCTTTTTTCTTCATCATCATCTGCTAAAACAACTCTAGGATATCCACCATATATCGTGTATTCCTTTCTCAATTCTTCTAATCTTGATATCACATTAGACGATACATCGAATTCTTTCCCTGAATCTATACAATCTTTAAGATTTCCACTCTTTTCTTTAAAGAGTTCATAGAGATTCTCATCTCTAGATCGTATGAATTCTTCAAAGTTAAATGGATAAAGTTCAAAATTTAAAATCCTACCTGTAAGATGTTTCAAACCTTTAACCGTCATATCTGTTATGGATGAACCTGTAATCACTATCTTTTTATCAGGATGATGATCATAAAGATACTTTAACTTCTGACCGCCTTCTTCAGCGTACTGGAACTCATCTATTATGAGGTAATCATATTCTTCAAAATATAATTTAGAAAAGTCTTTGATGTTTTCTTCAAAAAGGTCTAATATCTCTCTATCTTCAAAGCTTATGAAATTAGAATAGTCTAGATCTTCATGGATCTTGAGAAGCATAGTTGTTTTTCCACTCTGTCTTGGACCTGTTATGCTTATAATCTCTGGCTTGTCTATATATTTCCATATGCGGTCTTCAAGCTCCCTTTTTACGTAATTATCAGGGATGTTTTTTAGCATATTGTTTATCATATGTAGTAAATAGTTATACTAATTTTTAAACTTTTCCAAGAATAGTAAGGTTAAAATATCATTTTATATAGAATTAGAAGGGAAAATAAGAATGAACTGCCAATCCCAAAATATATCATCATCTAATATAATTATAGAATATGTATGATAAGATAATCGTACCCACGGATGGGTCTGAATTCTCAATGAAGGGAGTGAAAGAAGGGATAGAACTGGCTTCAGCGTTGAACATACCCGTTCATGCCGTATATGTGATCGAGGTAGGAGATATAAGGATCTCAGATAAGGTCATATCTCATTTTGAGGATGAAGCTGCAGAGACATTGAACAAGGTGGAAGATCTCGCTGAGAAGATGGGCGCGGAGCTCGAGAAAAAGACGTTCAGGGGTACCCCCTATAAAAAGATAACAGAATATGCCTCCGAGAACGACATCATCTACATGGCTTCACACGGACACTCGGGTTTCAGGGAACTCTTCTTGGGAAGTACCACAGAGAGAGTCCTGAAGAAGGCGAACTGCACCGTTGCTGTGGTTAAGGGAAAGGAAGAGTGATCTTCTTTAAAAGAGCTTTGAGATTCTCATATATAGACAAAAATACAAAGTTCATTAAGACCCAACAAAAATAATCAAAGTAAAACAGACTCAATGCGATGATAGCTTTCCATCTCTCATATCATATTCAAACATCTTGAACTCTCCATCCATAAACACCGATATATGTAGTGAATCTATCCCTTTTGGATGTACTATCAGTCTCCCATTATCTTGACCGTTTAAAATTTTCTTTAATTTTCTATATGTTAGAAAATCCTTACCGTCATGGGCCATGATTTTTTTACCTATGTAGTCCACCTTTTTGAATATCTTCTTCACCTTAGGATTATCCAGATGAAAACATTCAGAAGGTGGGATATCAGTAGGATTTAATCTATCTTTTCTTAAAGTCCAAAAATGAACTTCTGCCTTTTTATCCAATTTTTGAAGTGCTTTTTTTATATTTCTGTCGCATTCCACCAGCTTATTTGATTCTTTTAGTATCAGTATTCTTGAAAAGCTCCTGAAGGAGTGATAAGCAGCGTTAAAAAAGTCAATTGGATAATCGAGATCATTTATCATCTCTGAGTAATGATTGAGACCACTCCTTATCCATACTTTGATAGTCCTTTTTGTTGATGAATATTGTGATGGATCGAGATCTTGAAGGAATCCATCGTCTTTTCTTATCTTTCCGAACTTCAAAGCCATCAAATCGAAGGGATGACCATTCTCTAATCTGTTTAAGAATTCTTCCTTGGATCTATTCAGGATGGAAATATCTATACTTTCATCGAAGTCATGTTTCCATCGTTTATCTTTCTCTTCATTGTAAATGGCTAGAAAATCGAGGTCACTCCCTCGGGTATAATCCTCTTTTCTCAAAGTGGACCCACATTGGATCAAACATGAACAATCTATTTCTTCAGATTTTTTCGATGCGATCCTCTGAGCATCTTCGAAGGATGGTTCTGCGATATGAGATTCTTTGGGATGATCATTTTGTTCTTCTTCTGAATCCATTTTCACGTACTCCATATATTTCAGATGAATTCTTCATAATCCATTATTTTCCTTTTGACTTTTCTAATTTATTATCATCATAATTTATAGTTTTATATTATAAGATAAGCAACTAAATATTTAATGACGTTTATCTAATTTTTCTCTGAAAAATCCTTCAGTATTTCGGATAACAGAATATTTAAGTAGTGTGTAACACGTTGTATTACATATGACCGATGATACCCTTAATGTGAGGATAGACCAGCATTGGAAGAAGAAACTAGAAGAGTTCGCTTCTAAAGAAAATAAAACAAAATCTGATATCGTACGAAAGGCCTTGATCGACTACATCAAAAGTAAGGAAAAGAAAGAAGAAGTCAAAAAAATCGTTTCAAAAGAATACGCTGAAGGGAAGATATCGTTCGATGAATTGATAAAGATGCTGGGATATGAGGAAGCAAAGAAAGTTGCCTTTTATGTTCACACCGCTAAAAGATCTTTGAAAGAAGGACTTTCCTCAAGTGAACTAGAAGTAGAATAAGGTGTTGATAGGTTGAATGCTGTTTTCGATACATCTGCGCTCATTTCCTTGAATACTATAGATTTGCTTGAGCTAGGGTTAGAAAATATCGAGATGATCACCACTTCTCAGGTCGTGGAAGAACTTGAAGATATGCAAGGATTTGAAGATCGATTAGCTGAGGAAGCTGAGAGTATACTCAGTTATATCGATGAAGAGAGGTTGAATGTAGTTGAAATATCTGAAGAAAAATTAGACGAAGTGATATCTAGAAGTGTTGATAAAGGTGAGGCATCTTGTTTCATATGTGCGAAGGAAACAAAGACAAAATTTCTCGTGATGGACGATGTTGAAGCTGCTTCTTCGTTGGAAGCTGAAGCGATGAGAGAAGGAATACACCAGCGCATCTCTGTGGCAGTGATAGTGGAACTTCTACAAAAAGGTGTTATATCGAAAAGAAAGGTAAGAAAAGCTCTGGACGATCTGATCGAAGATAGGGATTGGAAAGGAGGAGTTCTCGAATTACTCGCTGAAGAGTACTTTGTTG
>JBKHIX010000023.1:0-22521 GCA_046538435.1 Thermoplasmata archaeon
ACTTTTTCAGTAAATACTATTTAATTCCTAGCACACACGAGAGCGATTGTTCCGTACTATATTAACTGTCCAGTACAGGAATTATCTCTCTTTTAAGCTGATTCAACTTATCATCATTTTTAACTTCTAACAGAAGTAACAGCATTTCAACTATACGTAATGTGTAATTATCTATTTCACCGACTTCATTATTTTCTTCAAAATAATCTGCTGTTTTACTACCAAATTTTATAAAAAAATCATTTACTTTTTCAATTAATTCATCGGAACCTTCATTGTGATATCCTATCAAATCTAATACATCAAGCGACCTTTGCATACTCTCTTTTCGCCATCGTTCTTCATGATCATCTTCCATATCATTTGATTGTGGTATCATCAAAAACATACCAGCAGTCCTTCCGTATATCTTCTCAGGTATATGGTGCTCCTTTTTTTCTCCACAAACCATTACAAGACCATGTTTTTCCAGCTTTTTAACATGTCTATAAACTGTAGATTGGTCCTTACTTAAAGCTTCAGACAATTGGGAGATGGTCATGTTCTCCACGTTTAGTAATGAAAGTATTTTATTTCGTGTAGTTTCAATACAAATCCTGATTTTATCTGGATCTCTTATAACTCGAACAGGTTCCTTCATTATAATAAAATAACCCACATTATAGATAAAACTTTAGGTACGTTTGTACAAACATGCAATTAGTCGTGAAATTTACAATTAATATCTTTAAATCTATCTCGAACTTCATCATTACTGTTGAGCTCGATAAAAAGAATAAGCAGTTTTATTTTCATCAATAAAAACAAATTTGGATCCATAAAGTTATCTCTTTCCTCTAACAGCTCTTTCACAGCGCCATCCATCTTTTTAAAGAAATCAATTATTTTTCCCTCTACGTCTTCATCATCTTCAGCTTCAAAACCTATTTCAGATAATATTTTTAATACCCTATCAGTAGATTCTTCATCCCAGGTCAAAGATACTTGTGAAGATTTTGAAGCTTCAAAAGTTTTTGGTAAGGGTATAAAAAGATCAGCAGTTTTTTCATAAATTTTTCTTGTTTTGTAGTTTACTTTTTCTTTCCTTTTCACTTTAACAAAACCCGTTTCTCTAAGCGTCCGTATTTGTCTATATATGTTTGATTTATCTTTATTCAAATATTCAGCTATCTCTGAACAGGATAAATCTTCCTCAGATAGTAATCTTAGTATTTCCTTTTTCGTTTTGCCTATCAAGTTTTTTATCTTTTCTATATCATCTACTAAAATGACTTTATCTTTAATCTTAATCACCAATTAAAAATCTATTTCTACTTCCTTGTCAAATCTAGAGAAAACATTTTCTAATTCTTCTTTAAGATCATCATTATTATAAATAGTAAATAAGTATGTCAGAAGTTTTGCTCTCATCAAAGTCATTGTATCTGTTTTTTCAATATCTAGGTTTTCTGGATCAATTATTTTATCAATCCTACCATCTAATTCTGTTAAGAATTTATTTATATCATTTAAAAGATCTTCCGACACTTTATTTTTATAACCCAGTTTATCCATATATTCTAAATCCTGTAATTCAAAATTTAAATGCCAGTTGATGATAATAGATAGTTTTTCTTCAAAATTCATATACTGAGGGTCTATATAAATCGTATGAGTTTTCCTATAATATCTGTTTTTTCCATTTTGGTCTTCTTTGACTCCAACATAATCTTCTTCCTCTAATTTTTTCATATGTCTGTATATGGTCGATTCAGCTTTATCAAATTCATCAGCTATTTCTTTAATTGTCATATCATTATTTTTCAAAATATCTAAAATTTTATTTTTAGTCTCTTCGATTCCGACTCTTATCTTGTGAGGTTCCTTTATAACCTTGAAATCATTTTTCATTAATTTTTGAAGTAAGTCCGATTAAATAAAAGTTTACATAAATTATCAGAATATCAACAATAAAGTTCACTCAGGGCATTTTAAATCATCAAATATTTTAGATAAATCTTCTTTTACTTCATCATTTTTAAGAACTTCAATTAGAAGTATGGTCATCTTTATTCTTAAGATTGTAAAGAAATGAAAATTAGTGATATCGTCATTAATTAATCCTATTTTTTCTGTAATATTGTCGTTCACTTCTTTTAAAAATCTGTCAAATCTATCTACAATTTCCTCTTTATCCTCGAATTCGTATCCAATCTCTTCAAGAAATTCGATTGTCTCCTCTACATGCTCTTTCTTCCATGTCAGCTGAACTGAAGATGGATTACCTGTTTCCATAGGTTCTATTCTAGGAATGAAGATATCTGCAGTTCTTCCATAAACCCTTTCGGGTATATGATGTTGTCGCCTTTCACCACAAACTTCGACTAAGCCAACTTCTTCAAGTTTTTTGACATGTCTGTATATCGTAGATTGATCTTTATTCAGGGCTTCAGAGATCTGAGAAATCGTCATATCTTTGACTCTAAGTAGAGCGAGGATCTGACTACGATTTTTTTCCAGACTGACCCTTAATCTATCAGGGTCTTTTATAACTCTGACATCTTTTTTCATATTTTTCAGGCTCTAATTCTCGCTCCACTTTATATCTTCCATTATATTTAATTTTTTGTTTATTATCAACCTAGCTAATTTATACTTTTTAGAAGTCTTTTATAATCTCTTCTTTCTCGTCAGTTATCTTTTTGATCTTGCCTTCAGCTTCATCTAATCTTTCTTTGCAGAACTTTATCAGTTCCATCCCTTCGCTGTAGAGTTCGATAGCCTCTTCTAAGGGAACGCTGTTCCTCTCTAGTTTATTATTGATCTCTTCTAATTTAGATAAAGCTTCTTCAAAATTTAATTCTTCTTTTTCTTCCATTTTTCAACCTCCTTAATTTTAGCCTTTAATCTTCCATCGATCATCCTTATATCGATCAAATCATTTTTTTTCACTTCTTCTACACTGCTGATAAGTTTCCCTTTTTCATCCAGTAAGATTGAATAACCCCTATTCATAGTTTCATTTGGGCCGAGTGCTTTCAACCTGTCTTTTTGAGTTTCTAACCTCTGTTTTTTGTTTTCAATATATCTTTCCCAATTTTTTTCTATGTCGGAACACATCTCATCCAATTCTTGTATCCTATCATCTAACATCCTGACCGGCTCAGTGAATGACTTACTTTTACGAATATTATCTATCTTTTCTTTCAATGATTCTATCCTGTTTCTTAATGCAACATCAGCTCTTCTCTTATTTTCTATCAACCTATCCAACAATTCTCTTTTTTCTGGAACTACAATTTCAGCAGCACCAGTTGGTGTAGGAGCTCTAGCATCAGCTACGAAATCAGAGATCAGAAAATCAGTTTCATGACCAACAGCTGAGACTATGGGGGTTTTAGCATTGTAAATCGCTCTCGCAACTCTTTCCTCATTAAAACTCCAAAGGTCTTCTATAGAACCACCACCCCTCCCAACAATTATAATATCAACATCCGAAGAATCTAATTTTTTTATAGATCGAACTATTTCATCAGCGGACCCTTCACCCTGAACTTTTGCAGGGTATAAAATAATCTCAATGTTTTCAAATCTATCTCTTAGGGTTCTGATAATATCTCTCAAAGCAGCCCCTTCAGCAGAGGTTACAACTCCCACATTTTTTGGTAAAAATGGGATAGATTTCTTATGTTCCTCATCAAATAAACCTTCTTTTTTCAGTTTCTTCTTTAACTGCTCGTAAGCTAGGTATAATTTACCTTTACCTCCTGGTATCATCTCTTTTACAACCAGTTGATACTGTCCTCTGGGTAAATATAGACCTACATCTCCTCTGCATAGGACTTCCAAACCTTCCTCTGGTTCAAAATCTATATTTTTATTATGAGATCTAAACATTGCACAATTGATTTCGGATCTCTCATCTTTAAGAACAAAATACATATGCATTCCATTGTGATGAGTAAAGTTAGAGATCTCACCTTTGACCCATATATTCTGTATCTTACTTTCATTGCTCAATAGAGACCTTACGTATATATTTAGATCTGTAACAGTGTAGATCATCTCATCCAGTTTTTTTGTGTCTATATCATCCATCATCCGTATATCATAGATTGTTGGTAGAATATTTATATTTGTTCTAGAGAGGGGGGAATAAAAGTGGAAAGAGGACCAAATTACAAATATCTTAAATCGATAGAAGATTGATGAAAGCCTCAATAACAGGAACACCAGGTGTAGGAAAAACCTCTGCTGCTAAAGAATTGGAAAGAGAAGGATATTCGATACTAGATTTGAATGAATTCATCAAAAATAAAGGATTGAGAGAAGATAAAGATGAGTACATGGAATCTTACAATGTAGATATAGATAAGATGATCCAGCTGTACAAAAAAAATGCTTCAGAACATGATATCGTTGAAGGTCACCTTTCACATCACCTAGGTATAGAACCTGTTATTGTTCTAAGATGTTCTCCTGAACAGCTCAGGAAAAGAGCTTCGTCTAAAGATTGGCCTGATCATAAACTGAAAGAGAACGTAGAAGCTGAAGCTATGGATGTTGTACTTATAGAAGCCCTGAATAAAAATGAAGAAGTATATGAGATAGATGTGACTGATTTGACTCCAAAAGGAGTAAAAGAGAAGATAATAGAAATTGTGAATGGAAATACAGAGAAATATACTCATGGAAGAATAGACTGGACTGAGAAATATCTATTGAAGGAATAGATTTTATAATCCCCGTACATTTACTGTAGGTATGGTATTGAATCGATACAGGGATACTGCTGATAAAATATTGGTACCCATAGCTAAAAGAATGAGCAATATAAACCCTGATTTGATATCCTGGCTAGCTTTTATTTTTGCTGTACTTTCAGGTGTTTCCTACTTTTTCTCAACTACTTTTCTTGTATTTCTGGGTGGTATCTTCTTGATCTTTAATTCATTATTTGATGCGTTAGATGGAAAGATCGCTAAGCTGACCGATAAAGCGTCACTTAGAGGAGATTTTCTCGACCATACCATAGATAGGTATGCCGACATATTCATAATAGGGGGGATAGTGTTAGGTCCTTTATGCAGACTCTGGATAGGTTTTTTTGCTGTACTAGGGGTACTGATGACCAGCTATATGGGAACCCAGGCACATGCAGTCGGTGTTTCAAGGAATTATGGTGGTATAGCTGGCAGGGCAGATAGATTGGCACTTCTTATACTGACCACAATAGTATTTGTGATCCTATCATATTTCGGAATAACATATTTCAGTATAGCTGGATTTGAATTAAAAACATTTGAAATTTTGATGATATGGTTCGCTGTTACCGGTCATATGACAGCTATTCAGAGAGGTATACAGACGTGGAGAGAACTTGATTGATCATTCTTCATTTTTTTCTTTAGATCCTTCTGTTGATTTCCTTTTCTTAAAAGAGTAATAAATCAATGGGTTCGACATCCACTCCTGCTCACAGAGACTATCCGGATTATAACATATTCCGTTCGTTTTCATTGTGTTGCAGTTAGGAACCATGTATTCTGTCCCGGAAACGTCACCGATGATATGTTCGATCTGATATTTTGCTAAATCTTCTTTAAAATCCGGAGCTTTGCTGAAGACGGATATAATCTCTTTTTCAGAAAGACCTGATTTATGTAAAAATGCAGTAACAGCAAATCTGGCTTCATGAGATAGGTTCTCACCTTCATTTTGTAGAGAGATAAGTTTTTTAATACATGGGGGAAATAAATCAAATTCAACCCGACCCATATCTACTTTTTCGATCTCAGATTTCATCTTTTCCATAAGATGTTTGATTTCCTTGATTTCAGAATCAAATCTTTTTATCAACTTTTCATTAATAGGTCTTGGTAGACCTTCAGATATCCTTTCAGAAATACTTTCCTTTAGGATCCGGATGTATTTCTTCTTTCCTAAAAATACGTGACCATCTCTTACATCCTGGTTGATAAGTTTCCATTCCTTAGCCTTTAGGTTGTTTGTGTTTTCTAAATAATCAGTAAAATGCATCTTAAAATCATAGTCACTTCTGTTCAACGCCTCTACCTCTTTGATGCCTAATTCATTAGATAATCTTATCAGGTCTGAATTTGTTTCCTTGTTCAATTCCTGATGCATTTTGTTCGCTTCACCTAAGCAATATCTTCTAACTAGATATGGGTCAGCTACACAAGAGACAAGAATTCGAGATACTGGGTAAGAAAACAACTCTATCTCATAATCGATATCTTCTGACATGTTCTTTATCTTTACCTCTCGCTCCCTGATAGATTCTAGAACTCTTTCTTTCCCCCTTATCCTGACCATGCCCCACATCCTATCGTTGAGAAGTTCATCAATCGATGGCCCCTCCTCTTTTATATATCTTTTAGAATCGTCTAGAAATGGATATCGAGCCATCTTTTCAAGGGGCCATGAAAATTCATCTTTATCTATCGGGACCATTCTGTACCAATAGCAGTGAAACCGGTACTTAATTATTATTGAATGATCCATCATTCTACCAAAGATTTTTTATACATAAAGTAAAATCCATGTTTGGATGGTTGAAGAAGAAGATACTAGTGATGCAGATAGATACTGGAAGAGAGGTAATAAGAAAAGTTCTGAAACTTTATTTTTGTCCTTCGTAGTAGTTACAGTTGCGTTAGTTGTTATTGTAGCATCGGTAGGTATTTTCAGTTACATCAAATGGCAAGACATGAAAGAAGGCCCAAAAATAAGAGCTGAGGAAGCACTATTTGAATTCAAAGAGAATGAAGATAATAAAACAGCTAATATCACATGTCATCTAACTCTGATAAATAAAGGGGAGAAAAATAGTGAGAATTTAGAATTAGAATGGATAATCATGAATAAAAGCGAAAGTTCAGATGATGTCTATATTTTAAAAGATAAAAAGAATGTTGAACCAATCCCAAAAAATGGAGAAGATAGGACAAAATTTGATATGAGATTGGAACATGGGAATTATACGATATCTTATAGAGTATATGAAGAGAATTTGTTCAGCTATGAAGGCAGGCAGGACATCACAGTGACACAGGATGATGTCGAAGAATATTCTGATCCTAAGAGATATAAAGAAGGAGATGCAGAGGATACACCTATGATATCTTCACCTATCCTTATCATCATAGTATTGGTTAGTGTGTTTATCTATACCATAATTAGAGGGAAAAAATATGAAGATAGATGATAACGGATTAACAGCTGCAGAAGGCGTACTTTTAGTTATAATCATTTTATTAATTCTTTCTACTGGTCTTTTGGTTTTTACTATCAGAGACATGGGACCAGAAAATGAACCAGATTTAGTGATAGAAGATGTATATTTCAAGAAAGAAGATTCTATGATGAAGGTCGATCCTTATATAACAAATCTAGGTAAACCTGATGCAGAGGCCGAGATTAGATGGGAATTAACGCAGGGTAATCGACTTATTACTGAGGGAAGCAAAACTATTACAGTTAAAGGAAGAGAAACATATATTAATAATTTTGAAATCCAAAAATGGGAACACGGCACACTGAAGATAACAGTAGTTCATGAAGGAAATACGATGGATACCTATACTAAACAGATATAGTCCGTTACTAACTTATACATCTATTATCTTATGCTATCTTAGATTGAATAAGGAGATGTTATGATGGTTGAAATAATATCAATAAATGCTAGAGAAATTTTAGATTCAAGAGGCAATCCGACTGTTGAAGCTGAAGTGACTACACCATATGGTTTTGGAACAGCAGCAGTACCTTCAGGAGCTTCAACAGGGACAAGGGAAGCTTTAGAACTCAGAGATAAAGAGGAAAGATACCTGGGGAAGGGTGTACAAAAAGCGGTAGAGAATGTAAATGACGTAATATATCCAGAACTGATGGGAATGGACGTAGAAGAGCAGGTGTCAATAGACAATAAGATGCTGGATTTGGACGGTACTGACGATAAGAGTTCGTTGGGCGCTAATGCAATCCTCGCTGTTTCTTTGGCCACAGCTAGGGCGGCTGCAGACTCCTTTGGCTTACCTTTATACAAGTATTTAGGAAGAGCTAATGACAACATGCTTCCAGTACCATTCATGAACGTTTTGAACGGTGGAGAACATGCAGGTAACGAGTTAGATATACAGGAATATATGATAGCTCCTACTGATGCAGATTCCTTCAAGGAAGCATTGATGATGGGTGTTGAGGTCTATCATGTATTGGGAGATATAATAGAAAGTAGATACGGTCCTTCTGCAGTGAATGTAGGGGATGAAGGTGGATACGCACCGCCTCTGCAGGACCCTTCAGAACCCTTTGAGTTGATGGTCGATGCTATTGAGGAAGCTGGATATTCAGATAAAGTGCATCTAGCTATAGATGCAGCGGCTTCTGAATTTTATTCATCACGTGGTTACGAATTCAACGGAGAAAACGTTCAAACAGAATATATGATCGATTTCTATGAAGAGTTATTAAATGAGTATCCAATTATCTCTATGGAGGATCCTTTAGATGAAGAGGACTGGGAAGGATACACAGAGATAACTGAAAGGTTAGCTGATAGAGTCCAGATAGTGGGTGATGATCTCTTCGTGAGTAATCCTCAGATTATACGCAGGGGCATCGACGAAGGTGCATGTAATTGTGTACTTCTGAAAGTAAATCAGATAGGAACACTCACTGAGGCTATGGACGCAGCTTCACTCGCTACTAGAAACGGGTATGGGGTAATGGTCTCACACAGATCTGGAGAAACATCTGATACTTTCATATCTGATCTGTCGGTTGCACTATCCTCAGGCCAAATTAAGACTGGAGCACCAGCCCGATCTGAAAGAACCTCTAAATACAACAGACTACTTAGAATCGAAGAACAATTAGGTGAATCTGCAGTATATACTGGTGCTGCTGAATTATAAACCCTTTATCTTTTTTTCATATATTCAACATTAAAATATGGACACTTCTTATAATATAAAAAAATGATGTTGGATTCTCATACTAACAGTACAACATAAAATAACCATAGAAAATCAAATGATAGAAACAAAGTAAAAACAGTTAATGGGAGGGAAGTTCTTGTAAATTTCTTAAAGGACAGAGGATACCCCATCTTCTCAGATATGTTAGACACGATCAAATTAGCTGGAGCACTTATCAAAGTCCCATTCCCTCCAAAACACGTACCGAGTGAAAGGCCCCACCAAAGTGGATTTATTGGATATCCACTGCCTATATTACTCGTTTCGATAAATATATGAACCGTAGGTATGAGTATTATAGCTGCCGGAATATTACCAACTGCCATGGCGAATGTGCCACCGATCATGATCACGATAAAAAGAGCAACGGTTAAGCTACCCCCACTCATAGACTTAATATTTCTCGATAATAGTTCGATCACTCCAGCATTATCTAACCCACCTATTATGATAAATAAACTTACAAAGAACAATAATGTGGCCCAATGGACATGCTGTAAAGCCTCCTCAGGATCTGGAAGAGAAAGAGCCAATAAGATACTCGCTCCTGTGATTGCAACTACCCATGGAGGGATGTGAAAACTATGGTGGACTGTGAATAAAATAAGAGTTATTCCCAGTGCAAAAAGGGATTTGTAAAGAAGGGGTTTATTTGTGATGCTTTCTTTCTCATCCATCTCCATAATATTATCGAATTTAACCATATCTTGATTGATTATATCATGATACAATAATTCAAACACTAGCAGTACGATGAAAAGTATGATAATGACTATCGGTGCGAGATATAAAATGAATTCAACGAAATGGATATTGCCGTATTTAGGTGACCCTATCATGATGTTTGGTGGATCACCTATCAGCGTCATGGTCCCGCCTATATTAGATGAGATCACTTCAGCCATCAAGAATGGAACCGGATTTATCTCCAATTCTTTAGCGATAGTTATGGTGACAGGTGCCATCAAAAGAACAGTTGTTACGTTATCAAGAAATGCAGATGTAAAGGCTGTAACTAAAACAAATAGGGCTAATAAACGGTAAAAACTCCCATTCGATAATTTTGCAGTTTTGATGGCTAAATAATGGAAGAAACCAGTCTCTCCTAACAATCCAACTAAAATCATCATCCCTAATAGGAGACCTATAGTGTTGAAATCGATATATGCTATGGCACTATCAGGATCGTAAAAACCCAAAAATACACCAAAAAATATCATAACTACTGCTCCTGATATAGCAGCTATAGTTCTAGGTATTTTCTTACTGATTATCCCATAATAAGTACCAAAAAATATTATTATCGATCCTATAAGGGCTGTATTCAAATCAGTCACCGACCATCAAGAAGGGAATCTCACTTTCAGCGATAAGCTCCTTCTCGATGCTGCTCAAGGAAAATCGGGGTAAGATAAATCTTAGTTTGTATAGTATTCCACCACGTCCACGACTTCCAACCATGAAGTCAAATTGTGACGATTTTTTTATGATGTCTTCGTCTGTTGCACCCTTATTGATGATCAATTTGTAGTCTATATCACCCCTTTTGGCTCTTTTCTCAATCCTTCTAGCTGCAGCACCGGGCTCATCATCATCTATATGGTATGTTGTTAGACTTGCATCAAAGTATTCAGCTAACTCAAGTGCAAGCATGGTAGCATGTACTGAATAACTGCTGAAAGTAGTGGGGTTGAAAATCTTGTTAGGAGTCGAAATAGTGCATCCACATCCTAGGACTAGAGTTGGAATGCTTGTGACCTGTAAAGAGTGAAGAGCTGTATCTCCGATATGGACTTTTTGAGAACCACTTTTAGAATGGGTTGCCATGACCAAAAGATCTATCTCGTGATTATTGACATATTTCATTATCTCTTTAGAAGGTGTACCTGAAGGTTTAGCTTTCTTTATATCTGAGATCCCCATCTCGTTTAGGATTTCTTCACCATTATCTAACGCTTCTTGAGATATAGAATCTAATCTCTTCCTCATCAGATTGGTTTGTGGTATACTCCCATCGCTTGTATTAATTACATTGATCAGATGAAAATCGGAATAGGGGAATAAAGTTGCTGTGTATTGGATAGCGTTCTTCATCAAAGGTGAATTGTCCGTAGCAATAAGGATTCTGTCAAACATGGTGTTCACAGAATAAATTCAGAGAGATGTATATAATATTTCTCCCAACTACGTATTTGTAAACTTATCTAGAAAAAGATATAAATAGTAGTATTTGACTAATTTAATTTAAAAGGGTGTAAGAAATGTATGATAACAAATTATCGGATGAACAAAGGAAGTTAATCGACCATTTGATGAACACTAATCTTTCAAAAAACACAGCGATCTGTCTGGTTTTTATTGCAGGTAGAGAAGAAACCAAGAGTCGTGAGATAGAGAATGCTACTAGATTAAGACAACCTGAAGTTTCTATAGCTATGCAGGACCTGAGAGAAAGAGAGTGGATAGAGAAAAGAAATATCAAGAAAGGGGGTAAAGGAAGGCCTGTCCATGGCTATAAACTATCCAAACCAATAGAAGATATATTGAGCGAGATCGAGGAGGAGGAAGAAGAGAAAATAAACAAGATCCGTGAGAATCTCGATCAGATCAAAAATTTAATCGATTCAATCTACTGAAATCTCATCAAAACCTTTTTCTTTCCCTATTATAATTTTATCAGAGACATCTATAAAGAGGCCGTTTTCGATAACTCCGGGTATTGAGTTCAGTTCCTCTGATAATTTAACTTTATTTTTGATATGTCCAAAATCACAATCTAATATATGGTTCCCGTTATCTGTTTTATATGGAGCTTTATCCTCTGACCTGAGTCTACTTTTACATCCCAGCTGATCTACAGCTTTACTGGTGGTCTTGGTCCAAAAAGGTACAACTTCAACAGGTAAGTCAAAATCCTCTCCTAGTTTTTCAACCATTTTCGAGGGGTCTACTATAACGATATACTTATCCGTGTTGTGTGCGACCATCTTTTCACGAAGTAGAGCTCCACCTCCGCCTTTTATAAGATCATAATCGGGTCCTACCTCATCCGCACCATCTATGGTCAGGTCTATCTTTTTAACATCATCGAGATTTGCTAAAGGTACGTTTGACTCATCGGCTAACTTTTTAGTATTTTCAGAGGTTGGAATACATCTTATGTCGAGGTTTTCCTGCATAACCCTTTCTCCGATCTTTTCCACAGCATATCTAGCTGTCGATCCGGTACCTAGCCCGACCACCATACCATCTTCAACATATTCAGCAGCTCCCCAACCTGCGTTCCTCTTTTCGATATTCATGTTATCTGCACCATCATTGGAACATGGTTATTTATTGTATTCGATTTAGAAATTTTTCTCGACCAGTTCCACTATATTTTTCACTACATATTCGTTTATCTTTTTTCCTTCTTCTGCACTGCTGGTAGTAGCATCCCCTCTCATCCCGTCTGATAGATAATCGCTGTAATCTTTTATCACTTTGTATTCTGGATAATCTATGATCCTTTTTGGTTTATCTTTCTTGACCAGTTCACCTCTAATATCCATCATCCTGGAAGTTTCTATCTGTCCACCATGTCCGTCAGTTTCGGGCACTTCCTCTCCCTTTAAATCATTGGCATAATAGTAATCGGAAAGAAGTAATATTTCAATATCATAATCTTCAAGTATCTTTTCACAAGCGAGTTCTAATGCCTTCATATGAGAACTACCTGAATGACCTGATATTATTACGACTTTTGTAAATCCGTGTTCACAAACACTTTCAATTATATCGTAGACGATATTTTTTACAGAATCGAATGAAACTGATAAAGTACCAGGTAGATGTGATGTAGCCCTGCATCTACCGTAATTGAGTGTAGGAGCTATTATGGAGTCCTTATCAAGTTCCTTACACACTCTTTTAACTGTATAATCAGCTTGAAAAGTATCGGTTCCTGTTGGTAGATGACTTCCATGCCCTTCGCTTATACCTACAGGTAGAAAGATAATAGGATCTTCGATTTCTTTAAAATCGCTCATACTCATCTCGTTCCAGTAGTTTACTTTTCGACTCATGGATGCTCAATTCATAGGAACAGTATTAATTCTTTGCCCACCTAATAATTTATATAGTAGAACCTATTGATTTTGTCTTGTTCAAGGTGTAACAATGGCAAGATTTCCTGAAGCTGAAAAAAGATTACTAAACAAAAAGATATGCATGGACTGTCATGCTAAGAATCCAGTGAGAGCTACCAAATGTAGAAAATGCGGTCACAAGAATCTTAGGATGAAAGCTAAAGAAAGTCGTAGATTATAGATTAAACTATTTTTTATTTTTTAACTCGTTTTCATCACATTCTGGGTTTGGACAGAATTTCCAAGGTGGTTTTCCTTTCAATATCAGTTTTTGTAATGGAGCACCACAATTATCACATTTTTCTCCCTCATAGATGATCTTACCTTTTTGAGGCAGTGGATAAGTATTATCACAATCAGGATAGTTAGAACAGCCTAGAAATCTGTTGCCCCTGTATGATCTCATCTCTATCATGTCCCCATCGCATTTAGGACATTTTCCACGATACCTTTGATCTTTTGAATATTTACAATTAACGTCTGTACAGAGTTCTTCCGTATCCCCTCGGTGGTAAACTTTTATCAAAGGTGCACCACATTCTGGGCACTTTTCTTCAGTGGGTTTGATCCTCCCCGACCTGGGTATCGAGTACGTATTTTTACAATCGGGGTAATTAGAACAACCTACGAACCTACCACGCTTTGATTTTCTAACCATCAAAGTTCCATCTTCACATTCTGGACATTCTCCGAGAGTGTGCTGTTCAGATAAAGATTGTTTCAGTTCTTTACTGATCTCTTCCTTATCCTCTTTCAATGATTTTACCACTGATTCGAGCATCTCTCTAGATTCCTCTATAACATCGCCCATCTCCAGTTCTTCTTCAGCTATATCTTTCATATCTTCTTCTAATGTTCTAGTCATCTCCGGCTTTGTAACCATCTCTGCGTGCTTTTCCAAAGTATCAATCACACTTTTACCTGTTATTGTAGACCTTGGAACCTTACCGGATATGAAGTCTCTATCGTACAGCTTCTGTATTATACCGTGTCTAGTACTTTTTGTGCCGAGACCTTTGTCCTCCATTATCTGAACTAATTTACCTTGGTGGTACCTTCTTGGAGGTTTTGTTTGATCTTCTTCGAGTAATACATCCGTAACATCCACTAATTCGCCCACTTCCAAACTTGGGATCTTCGTTTCTTTAGACCTGTAGTAGGGATAATACTTTCTCCAACCTTTTTCTACTATCTCTCTACCCTTGCTTTCGAACTTTTCACCCTTAATATCAAAATCAGCGTTTCTGAGTTTGACTTTTCCCATAGGAGCTAAAGTAGCCATGAATCTTCTTAAAATCAGTTCATAGACCTTCCATTTCCTACCCTGCAGATCATCTTTAGTAGCCGGTTTGATAGGATGTATAGGTGGATGGTCAGTGGTCTGCTTTTTGCCTTTAGTAGGCCAGATCTTATCCTGCTGTAGTATCTCTTCTACCTCATCTGATAGTTCTGATTCCAAAAATTTCTTAAGATGGCCTTCAAGATACAGACTTTTAGGATAAACTGTATTTTCAGTTCTTGGGTACGATATCCAACCAGCTGTGTAAAGGTCCTCAGCTGTTCTCATCGCTTGTGATGGACTCATATCTAGTCTGTTCGCATCTGCTAGAAATAGAGTGGTATTGAATGGTATAGGTGGATAGTCGTTCTTCGTTTCTTCTTTGAAATCAGTGGTCTCAGCGGTTTTTGCTCTTTCTACTTTTTTGTATATTTTATCAGCTTTGTCTTTATCCCATATCCTACTTTCTTCGTACTTCGCTTGAAATTCATACTCCTTTTCTAATTCAGCAGTAATCTTCCAAAAAGTCTCAGGTTCAAAATTCTCTATCTCATGATCTTTATCCACAACTATGGCCAATGTAGGGCTCTGTACCCTTCCTACTGATAGAAAATTTTTACCGTACTGACCTGAAGTTTTAGATAAAAACCTTGTCAAAACAGCCCCCCAGGCAAGATCTACCACCTGTCTTGTCTCTGCTGATTGAGCTAATTTGATATCGACTTCTGTTAGATTATCGAAGGCTTCTTCTATCTCTCTTTTAGATATCGAACTGAATCTCGCTCTTTTGACATTTTTGGTCTCAAAAGCATCAGAGATAAATCTTACAGCCTCTAAACCGATCAACTCACCTTCTCTATCAAAGTCGGTAGCAACGATAATCTCATCTACCTTCTCCCCCTGATTCTTCAATAAATTGACAATACTCTTTGAGGTAATCTCTTTTTCAGGTTCTATCCAGATCAATTCTTCCTCATCAACACCCTGCCAGTCATTATATTCATCAGGATAATCATAATTTACTATATGTCCTCTCAGTGGTACGACAATATGGTCTTCTCCCTCTCTATTGAATTTGTAATATGGTGCCTTGTAGTAATATTTCTTCTCTTGACTACCATCTGACAGAAGATAAGATATCCTTGAAGCAGCGCTGTTTTTCTCACAAATGATCAATTTAGTCATCGAATTGAACGAACAAATAGTATCATATTTAATTCTTCTGGGAGGCCTTTATAAAAATAAGGAAAATTAGATTTATTTTTTTAAAGCCTCATATCATCCTCTTCTAAATCTGCTTTCCCTATGACTTCACCGCAATCTGGACAGGTCTCACCTGCATGTTCAGATTCACATCTTGAACAAAGTGGTAAATCTCCGCAGTCATGTTTGTAATCAGTTTTTTTACCACAGAAATAGCATCTATTATCCTCTTCTTCTTCCTGGTGGTCAGTTTCTTCCTCTTCCTTTTTTTCTCGTTTCTTCTTCACTGTTTTCTTTTCTTTCTTTTCATCTTTTATCTTTCTTTCTGGTTCTTCTCTTACTAGACCTGAAATCTTCGTGCTTGGTGGTTTGTATTCTTCTCCCTCGAACTTTTCTAAGGCAACTTGTACTTTCTTAGCTCTGTAGATACCTACGTTAAGGTTTTCCATAAGGCTTAGAAGATCTCTTTTCTCTGGTGGTAATGATAACGCTTTATGTTTAAGCAGTCTTTCGGTCTCTTTATCTATCTTTTCAGCTGAGAAATCCATGGAATCTATTGTTCTGATATATTCTAGAAGCCTTTTACATTCATTGATATCCATCGATGAGTGAGTAACGATATCACATAATCTAACGCCTTTTTGTATCAGTCTAGACTTGTTATCCTGAGCTAGATTTGTGATTATTCTTCTCGATTCTCTCTCTAGCTTGTTCTTTTCTTTGGATGATAGTGAATTAATATCAATACCTTCTTTGACCGATATATATCTGAAAACGTCATCTATGTAGTTATAAGGCACATCACACTGCTTGAAGGCCTCTTCCTTAGACACAGCTTTATTTCGAGAGCATTCGTATCTCAATACCTTTCTAGCGTAGTTCTCGAGTTCTTCTTCTCTTTCTTTTTCCTTCGCAATATCTAACCCTTCCTTGGCAGATTGGAAGTCCTCATCTATCTCGATAGCTTTCTCGTAAGCACGCCTTGATTTCTTATATTTCTTCATGTCTAAAAGAACTCTTCCTTTGTTATTCCACGCATATTTATCATCCGGATTAAGACCGATGACCTTATCGTATGCTTCGATAGCCTGTTTGTATTTACCTAAGTCCTCATATGCCTTTCCTAACTCGAACCAAGCTTCTTCGTAATCTCTATCCAGTCTGACAGCTTCTCTAAAGCTTTCTACAGCGCTTTCTTTCTTACCAGAATCGAATAGTACTTCTCCCATCTTGTAGTGAAGGACAGGATCTTTTGGATCTATATCTATCGCTTCCTGATAGGCTTCTACAGCGTCTTCTTTTCTACCAGTATAATCGTAACACTCTGCCAGGGTGGTCCAGGTGTTTTTATCTTCTTCATCCAGTTTTATAGATGTTTCTAAAGCAGAGATAGCTTCTTCATACTTCTCTAACTTTTCTGATAATAGACCTTTATATTTCCATGTTTCACCGTTTTGATCGGTAATACTGAGTGATCTCTCGAAAAGCTCTTCAGCCTCTTCATAATTGCCCAATTCGATTAGGACTTTGCCTTTTTTGTTAATGTATTCTACCTTTTTCGGTTTTAGATCGATCGCTTTCTGATACCACTCAGCAGCCTCCGAGTACCGTTCCATTTTTCGGATAGCTTCTGCTTTCCTATGTATAACTTTGACATCCTTATCATCTAGTTCATATGCTTCGTTATAGGCCCTTAAAGCGTTATCATACTGCCTCAGATGTTCTAAAAGCATACCCTTATGCATCCAGAAATCCTTATTATCTGGATCGATTTCTAATACTTCATCAATAGCCTCTAAGCTCTCTTCTTTCCTATCCTCATGTTTTAGCGCAATGGTTTTATCTTTCCAAGCTTGTAAGTCAGTGTTATCTACTTCTAATATTTTATTAGTGTAATGTATCACATCATCGTATCGTTTAAGTTTCTTCACGATGTCTCTAGCCTGTCTATAATCATCCACAGAACCATCTAATTCTATCGCTCTTTCGATGGATTTTAATGCTGATTTTGGTTCACCCAGATTTTCCAAAGCTTTACTGCGGTCCCTCCAGGCCTGGATGTTATTAGATTCAATGTCAAGTATTTCTTCAGACGTTTTTCTAATGCCTTCCCACCTATCCAAAGCTTTCAAAGAATCCTTCTTCTTATGAAGAAGTTCTACATCGTTTCTATCCATATCCAATGCTCTGTTGTATGCTTTTATTGCTTCTTCATGTTTATTTATCTCTGCTAGACTGTCGCCTTTCTTGATATAGGTAACTCTCTTTCTCGGATCTATGCTGATGATCTTATCGAAGGTTTCTACAGCCTTTTCATGCCTACCCAACCATTTCATAGCCATACCCATGCTCATGAGTATGCTTTCCTTTTCAGGCTCTCTATCTAGAGCTTTCTCATAGGATAGTATGGCCTCTTCGTACTTATTTAGCGCTTCCTGAGCTAATCCTTTACTGTACCAAATCCTGTAATCTTCTGAATCGATACCCAACGCCTTGTCGTAAGCATCTATGGCGTCATCATATCTTTTTAATTTGTACAAACAATGACCTTTATTATTCCAATAACTCTTATCGTTTGGGTTGAGGTCTATTGCTTGATTAAAACTTTTTAACCCATCTTCATATCTTTCCAGCTTATATTCACACAGACCTTTCTCGTTCCACATCTCTTCTCTTGAAGGATCGAGGTCCAGACCTTTCTTATAGTCTTTTATAGCTTTTTCGTATTCTCTTTTACTCTTGTAGGATTTAGCACGGTCAAGGTAGGCTTTGGTATTCTCTGGATCCATGCTGACAATCCTATCACAGACCGATATGACTTCATCGTATCTTTCTAATTCTATAAGTGCACTTTTCTTACCTTCTAACGATTCGATATCGGATCCTTCGATTCTGAGAGCTTGATTAAAACTTTCTAAGGCTTTAGATGGATTGTCAGTTTTAAGATAAGCTGTACCTTTATCGAACCATCCTTCAAAATTATCTGGTTCTATCTCTGTAATTCTGTCTGTAGTTCTTATGACTTTTTCCCACAACTCCATCTCCTTATATATGTGCTTTTCATGCTCTAGAGCGTAGACATCTCTTGGATTATAGGACAAAGCCTCCTCGAACTGTTCGATAGCCTCTCTATAGTTTTCCAATTTTTGTAAAGCTACACCTTTATCATACAGAGTACTTGCATCTGCAGGATTCTTTTCTAGTATCTTATCGCTGACTGTGATAATCTCTTCATATCTCTCAAGAGGTTTCAGGGCCTCTTTTTTCTTATTTAGCATCCTGATATCTTCCATATCTAGTGAGAGACCTTTATCGAATGCTTTGACCGCCTCATTGTATCTTTCCATCTCATACAAAATAGTACCCTTTCTATTCCATAATTCTATATCCTCTGGATCTAGTTCTAATGCCTTGTTTAAAGCATCCAATGATTCTTCGTACCTTTCCAGCTGCTGTAAGGTTGTACTCTTCTCTGACCACAATTCTTTGTAATCCGGATTTGTTTCTATACCATTATCGAAGCAAACTATTGCGTCGTTCAAATTTCCCTTCTTTCTAAGGGTCAAACCCTTTTCTAACCAGATATCTTCATTGTTAGGATCGATATCTAAAGATTTATTGAACGCTTCGATAGCAGATTCATAATCACCCTTTCGTTTTAAAGCACTACCTTTTTCTGCCAATATCTTTGGATCCCTCTCATTTATTTCTAGGATCCTATCATAGAATGATATGTCATCAGGATCTATCTCTAATGCGTTTTCATAAGCTCTTATAGCCTCATCTTCTCGACCCATGTCTAGTAAAATGTCTCCTTTGTTACCATATGAGTACTTGTATTCGGGGTCGACTTCAATCGCATCATCTAGATTCTTTAAAGCCTCTTCTTTATCTCCTTTCTCAGCCAATATCAATGCTTCATGGTTTAGTGCTTCAATATTATATCTGTATGACTCTAGCGCTTCTCTTTCCGCCTGTAAAGCTGCATCTTCATATCCCAATGTGTAATACAACCATCCCAACCTGTCAAAAACTTCTGAGAGTCTTTCGTCTCTTTGCTCAAAATTACTTTCATGTTTATGTGTGTAATCAAATGTTTTATCACACATATCTTTAGCTTTCTGGTGATCACCCTCATTGTGATATTTTTCAGCTTTATCTAAATATTTATGAGATTTTTTTATAACTCTTTTTTCTTTATCCAATAATGAAGATAGTGAATCAAGGAAACCCATTTTTTTATTCCTCCTATATTTCATATTATATTCTATTTTAATTTATAATCTTCGTTGTGTTATGTAATTATTTCTACTAGCTTGATTGATTTTATAGTAGTTTGGCTCTATATGTAGGAATTTTTGATCAAAATTTTCTAAACAATACTTGTCTGACTGTTCTTTTACTTTCATATCCAACATCATAGGGCCTCTATTATCTAATCTTGAAAGTTTACAGTGTATATATGGTTTATGAATCATACTTAAAAAAACAGAGATTGTAAAATTAAAAATAAAGAAAAAAGGTTTTAGGGGTTTTAGAATTCCTCCTCCTCTTCTTCTTCTGGGAATTCTTCTTCTTCGAACATCTCTTCTTCTTCACCGAACTCTTCTTCACCGAACTCTTCTTCTTCCTCGAATATGTCTTCTGGTTCTTCCTCTTCTTCTTCGAACATCTCTTCTTCTTCACCGAACTCTTCTTCTTCTTCACCGAACTCTTCTTCTTCTTCACCGAACTCTTCTTCTTCTTCCTCGAACATCTCTTCTTCTTCGTACATCTCCTCTTCCATTGGTTCTTCTTCTACTGGTGCTGCTCCTGCTCTTCCTATCTTGTTGCTAAGCATGAAGTATACTATGCCTAGAGCGATGAGCATTATGATTATCAATGCAGCGTTTATCATCGTCATGTCGTTGGTTAGACTTCCTATAGCATCATTGTTGTCATTTACATCTCTTTGGACGTTGTCTGTTTTGGACTGTAGTGAATCTATTGAACTTCTTGTGTTGCTCAACTGCGTGTTAGTATTTCCAAGTTGATCACTTACATCACCTAATTTTCTTCTGCTGGAAGTTGCTGTATTTTGGACGTTATCGACTTTACTTTCGAGATTATCCATGTTGTCCTTGAGTTCGTCTTCTGTGTTGCCAATTTCTGTTGTTAGGTTCCCTTCAACTGTCGACATCTCACTTGAGATATCATTCTCTAGTTCGTCAAGATCTTCTTGAGTTGCATAGTTTGGTGTATAAGTTATATCGATTGTCTCTCTGTTTATATTTCCAACTTCGTCTTCAGCGAGAACCATAATCTCGTTTTCGCCTTCCTCTAATTGGACGTTTGTCTTGAAGTTGTAACCATAGATCGAGGCCTGTTGTCCGCCTACATATACTCTACCTTGTTCACTTAATGAACCAGATATCGTCAGAGTATCAGTGTGTACTTCTTCAGGATATGAATCCATCGTTATCGTAGGTGAAGTTATGTCAGTGACTATCGTTCTTTTAACTACTTCAAAGGCACCGTATTCATTTTCAGCGACTATATCTATAACTTCACGTCCTTCTGGCAATAGTATTTGACTCATGAATGTACCATCTTCGTTTACGAGAATTTCGTGTTCCTCGCCTGTAGATGTTACCACTGCTGTGACTGATGCTCCTGGTGTTGTTGTACCTGAAATATCTATAATTTGACTGTTTGTCATTTCTGGTGTTGGGTTGACATCTAATTCTACTCCTAGATCTCTGTCGATTTCGAATTCGAAGGCTGAAGTGACAATTTCATTACCAGCTTCGTCTTCCGCTTCTACTGATAATGTATGTATGCCATCGGGTATTTCTGGTAAGTCATAAATACCTGATAGTTTGACTTGTTCATCGATTTCGTTAAGTGTAACTGCTCTATCTGGTACTTCCCATTCATCAACATAGACTTCTACTGAATCGTAATTGAGCGAGCTGTAGAACACTGGATCTTCGTAATCGAATACGATTTCATCGTTATATTGACTGATCGAGAATTCAGATTCTTCCTCATTCAATGCTAGTTCACCTGGCATTCTGTCTATTAACTCGACCTCTGGGTTAAATGTGAAAGCTCTCTCGTAACCTTCACGGCCGAGGAACATCTCTGCACCGTATGAACCGTGTACTGGTGGTAGCGAATATGTAACATTGAATGCTACATCTTCTCCAGCAGTGAAGTTTTCAGTCATGCCTTCAACATCCCATTCAACACCAGCTGCTGCGTAATCGATCGCTATCTCTGCAGTGAATTCATCGCCTTCTGATCCGCTGTATGGGTTTACACAAATCCAGTAAACACCATCATCAGGTTCATCTAATTCAATGGATTCAAGAGACCCATCAATACCATCAGATGCTACTAATTCATCGTCCATCGTCAATTCGCCATCACCATCAGCGTCTTTCATTAGAGCTAGGTCTAAATCTCCTGCATCTGCGGAAACTATCTCAACGTAGAATGTTTCTACGTCAATTAAAGTTAACTCTTTATGGGTAGCATATTCTACAAACGCCTCTTCACCAAATGCAGAATTTCCTGGTCCTGTTTCATCTTCCCATGTCTCAGTGTCAGTCAAGGATGGTGGTGCTTGATATAGAGATGCTGGTGTTGCGTCAAATCCTGGATCTACAACATATGGTAATTCGCCTTCTGAATATTCTAGGTAATCTTCTTCACTCTCAATCTCGTAACTCTCTGTGTACGATGGTGTGTTTTCTTCTCCAACAGTATAAACCTGTCCACTGAATTCTTGGAATGGATCTTCACCAGATATCTCATGACTGTGTACAGCTATCATATAGAGACCCGATTCTAGTGGTTCATCAGTAACTGTTCCTATAACAGTATCTCCAACTCGTTCTGTACTTGCCTTTTCACCTAATGTGTAAGCACCGTATCTTTCTGGCCA
>JBKHIX010000124.1:0-5203 GCA_046538435.1 Thermoplasmata archaeon
AGCTTCAAAACGGGAGATAACATACGATCTTCACCAGCCATAGGAGATGATGGTACGATATATTTCGGTTCAAATGACAATAATCTATATGCACTTAATCCCGATGGAACCGAAAAATGGAATTTTACTACTGAGGGATTCGTTCAATCTTCACCGACGATAGGTGAAGACGGTACGGTTTATTTCGCATCCAACGATAATCATCTGTATGCCTTGAATCCTGACGGAACTAAGAAATGGAGTTTTAATCCCATATACGATTGTGATCATTCACCAGCCATAGGAGATGATGGTACGATATATTTCGGTTCAGGTCTAGAGGAGCCAGAATTGTTCGCAGTACATCCAAATGGAACAAAAAAATGGAGCTTTGATCCGGACTTTGGCGGTACCATGACCTCTTCACCTACTATAGCGGATGATGGCACGATCTACTACGGGTCTGTCGATGAAAACCTTTATGCTGTCAACCCAGATGGTACTGAGAAGTGGAATTTTAAAACAGGAGGTAATGTGTACTCTTCTCCAGCAATAGGTCCAGATGGAACCATCTACTTTGGCTCAGATGATAAAAATCTGTACGCTTTGAATCCAAATGGTACTGAGAAGTGGAACTTTGAAACTGACTGGTACTTCCGTTCTCCCCCAGCTATCGGATCCGATGGTGCTATCTATGTCGGTTGCTACGATCACAATCTATACGTATTGGATCCAAATGGAAAAAAGAAATGGAACTTTGAAACTGAATCTCATATAGGTGTTTCTCCAGCCATAGGTAAAGATGGAACTATTTACATTGGTTCTTTTGACAATAACTTGTATGCTATAGGAGAAGATAATGGCGATAAATGGGTGCCATATGTACCCCATCAAGAACAGACCAAGATAAATGTTACTACAGCCCAAAACGTTGAAGCTGAGGTGATGATAACATTTCCAAATACAGGCTATAGAATCAACGACTGGGGTAATGTGAGCAGAAATGGAGATGAATTTTGGGTAGATGCAAATATCGAAAGATATACAGGTGTATCGATTCCAACTGTAGAAACAAAAAAGAACGTATACAATCTAGGTTCACTTTCATCAGGTTCCTATAATTTCACTTTCAAATCACATAATGAAACTGTTAATTCTACTCAATTTATAGTTGAAGGATATGAACTCGCTATTAATGAAATCGAAGGCGAAGGTAATATATTCCTGAACGATGAATTGATCGAAGATTTTCCTTATCAAGAGGAATACACAAAGGGAACCGAACTGATCCTGAGGGCTGAACCAGCAGATAACTACAAATTTGATCGGTGGATAGTGAACCAGGAAAGCCGTGAAAATAGTGAAATAAACATCACCATGAACAAAGACATTGAAATAACTGCTATCTTCATCGAAAAAGAACCTGTTGATTTTGACGTCGCCATCACTGAACCAGACGATGGTGATTTGTTTGAAAAAGGAGACAATGTCACGATTGAATTTGTCGTGGCTAAACTCTTTGAAGAATCATATGAAATAGAGATACGATTGGTCATTCATGATGAAAACGGAGACTCGGTAGAAATAGAAGGCTGGGAGAAAAAGATGGAAAATGATACTCTTCAAGAAAGTCACACCTGGTCAGCAGAAGATACAGGTGATTACACTATTACTGTCCAAATCCATGACCCCACTCTAGATGTCATATATGCCGAAGATTCAGTAGAGATATCGGTGAAAGAAGAAGATATAGATACTGATGGAGATAATGGAATAAGTGGATTCACAACCATCATGGTTCTCGGTAGCTCTATAATCGCTATAGCCATATATAGGAAGATCAAGAAAATTAAATAGTGTCTAGTGATGGCGATCAAATATATTCAAAACTATATACCTATACAAAAATCTCTTCCCAAATTATTTTATTTATTCCAAATTACTCTTATATATCTTAGAGTAACAATCTCTAATGGAGTTTAAGTTGAGTATGATTTCATTCGATGAAATTACAAAACTGTATTGAATTGGTCGTCTCAAAGAAAGATAAAATGATTATTTTGATTCTTTGTTTTTTCAACCCTTTATTATAGATTATAATATTCTGTGCATATAAGTATATCGGAAAAAATATTAAATATTTGTATAATAATAGAAGTTTTGGAGGAATTTATATATGGCATATTGGAGGGAATGGAAATCATTGGTAGGTGGTGGAATTGGATTTGTAATTTTAGGTATAATAATGCTGATTTTCTCTACGATGGGAAACGCTGAAGGAGCGGCAGGCCCTGGTGGACTTGGTTTCGGAATGATTGGAATAATTTTTTTTACAATTGGAGTTATCATGGGCATTGGAGGTTATTTGTTAAAACAACCCAATAGTGAGGGGAAAAATGCCTAAAGAGAAAGAGTTCGGGACTGAAAAAAAGATAAAAGAATATAAAATCATGACTTATTTAGGAGTTATGATGATCATTGGTGGAGCTTTATTGTCTCCGATAGGGAAGATAATAAAGATTGAAGCTGTGTTCATCTACAGTCTTGCAGCTTTCTTTATAGGTGTGATGATATTTTTCAGTGGAATTTTGGGTCTTAGAGAAGAAACAAAGAAAAAGGGTGAAAAAAAGATTTCTACCACCTCTGGTGGCTTTTCGATGACTTTCAGTATAATCAGTGTTTTGATCTCCGCTCGTATACCTGTCATGGCAATATTATTAGGGATTATAGCTGCGTTCCTTGGATATAGAGCAATTAAGAACAATGATAATGTATATGGAAGCACGGGTATAATCTTGGGAATAGTTGGAATCGCTACAGGTGCCTACATAGGATATATATTCGATTATTGGTGGCCATTGATATTTTGATAATAAAAATTCCTTATAAAGTTTTTAAATGATCTATATAAAGAATAAGTAGTGAAACGGTTTAATGTAAAAAGATAAATCAGAAAAACTAGAAATGTGAACTAGAATCAAGAATGCTTATTTCTTTATTTTTTAAAAGTTATTTAGCTAGATAAAAGATATCATGATTATTTTGATTCTTTGTTTTCTTTAAGCTCTTTTTCTATATTTTTAGAAGTGGGTGTAACTGATAAACCACCTAAACTTGTACAACGTAACTCCCTAGGGAGACTTTTCCCCACTTTATCCATGGCTAGAATGACTTCATGAAGAGGTATAACCGAATCAAAGTCAGCTAGTGCCATATTTGCAGAGATGAGTGCATTGGTTGCTCCCATAACATTTTTACCGAGACAGGGAACCTCTACTCGATTAGCAACGGGATCACATGTCATACCAAAAATATTCTGCAGTGCGATGGAAGATGCACTAACAGCTTGATTTAAGGTACCATCTGACAAAGTAACAAGAGCTGCAGCAGCCATGCCTGAAGCTGTACCACATTCTGCCTGACATCCTCCTACTTCTGCAGAAAAAGTAGAACCGTTAGCGATAAATACACCTATAAGACCGGCAGCTAACATGGCCTCAGTTTGTTTTTGGATCGATGCTCCCATCGCTTTAGCTGCACCTAATACCGCACCGGGTAGAACACCACATGCACCTGCAGTTGGAGCAGCAACTATAACCCCCATGGAGCTCTTCATCTCCATCATCGCTGTGGTATATAATGTAATATAGTTCAATAAATCTCCAGATAACAATTTCTCTTCCTTCATCTTTTCTAAAAAATGTCCTGATTGGTATCCTAAGATCCTATCCTCGAATTCTGTCCCTTCCAATCCTTGATTTATTGAATCATGCATCACTTCGATAATTTCCTTCATCATATCGAAAACTTCATCTTCTGAGATATCTCCTCTCTCTTTTTCGTATTCAACAGCAAGTTCATATAAATCTAGATTTCTTTCCTCGTTATAATGGATCATCTCTTCATTGTTGGTAAAAGGTACATCTAAACCTTTTCTCGAAAGAACAGGAAGAACTGGTGATATTTCTTTTATCGTATTTATGTTTAAATCATTCTTTAATTGACTCAAAATTTTATCTTCTAAAAAATGTTGAGACTTGATTTCGATCAGATGAGTGCCATTTGAGCTTCTACTATATATAGCATCGAATTCGAAGTGATCATTTAAATAATCTCTTATTTCATCTATTTCTTCTTCAACCCATATCAGAGTTTCATAATAATCTCCTTCTATAGATATGGGAATATTATCTATTTGGGTTATCTCTATCATACCACCCCCTTTAGAGATTGCTGTTATGGTGTGCTTTTCCTCTGAATTCCCAAGAGTTAATTTATATTTGTTTGGATGTTCATCACCTATCTCTGCTGTCCTCATCTCGACATCTATATTTCCCTCTTGTATCGTTTTTTCTGCATCTACCAATCTTTTATCCTGAATATCATATCCCAACAATCCTCCAAACAAACCCATATCAGAACCTTGATTTGTATGGGTGGTAGCTAATGAACCGTTTGGATCGAACTCAAAAATTATGCTTCGTATATCTCCATCCATTATTTCACGAGCTATTTTTCCGATTCTAAAAGCTGCAGCGCAGTGAGAACTTGAAGGCCCCCGCATGACCGGTCCTATCACATCGTTAAAAATGCTTGGATGACTAGAAGCAGATGCTATCGAGTACTCATTATTATTTTCAATAGAATGATTTTGATTTTTCATGATTTTACACCTTTAACATTAATTCCAGGTCTCTATTTGTCAATTAAATCTCTGTATGGAATTTTAGAAATATACGATTGAACTTTATTAATATTTACCCTTATAATGGAACAAGTTATATTGTCACCATCATCTTATTTAAAATTAATATTATGAAATAGAAATATAGAAATCTATGCTTTCTAATTTACCATTTATTAAAAATAAATGGACTAGTCAGAACCGGAGGTTCTAACCCACCACTAAAAATCAAAGATTTGTAAATGGACCCTAAAGAATGCTGTGCATTCTCTACGCCCATTAAAACAAGTTTAATGGACCCAGCGGGACGAATCAATTTTGGTAGAAATTGATGAGTAGTGGGAACTTGTTCCCACGTATTTTCAAATCCCGTGGTTCACTGAGCGTAAGCGAAGTGGACCCAGCGGGATTTGAACCCGCGGCCTCCACCTTGCAAGGGTGGCGATCTTCCAACTGATCTATGGGCCCGATATGAGCCTAGCGAATGAGGGCACATAGAAAGAACGAATCTTCGATTCCTACGCATCTATGGGCCCTGAA
>JBKHIX010000024.1:0-22377 GCA_046538435.1 Thermoplasmata archaeon
CTTGGATTTGTCCCTACTT
Organism: Thermoplasmata archaeon; assembly: GCA_046538435.1. Taxonomy (GTDB): domain Archaea; phylum Thermoplasmatota; class Thermoplasmata; order Halarchaeoplasmatales; family Halarchaeoplasmataceae; genus CAYSTL01. The sequence continues at coordinate 20 of JBKHIX010000024.1, forward strand.
GAACCCCTTCATGGATGCAATCTAATACATAATGGTAAATATATCTATATTTTTGGGGCAAATAAAGAACTGGACCCGAATAGTAAACATGGTACAAATGTAAACGTAGTATATCGAATCAACTACCAAGGTTTAAAAGAAAATGATGATTATCCTGGTATAGAAGATAATAACGATGATCTTAATATATATTTATGGATGTTTGTTGGTATAGTTATAATGGTTAGTATAGGAGGTACCATATATTTTATCAAATACAGAAAATGATTATAAAATACCTTATTATATATTACAAAAAACCTTTATCTTTTTTATTTTATTTGCACTAGTTTGCAGTTCGATAAGTACAATAGGGGTAAGCCAGGATATTGATGATTATGAAAACTCCAAGATAAAACCGATTGATAAGATAGTTGATTCATTATTATTTTATAGACTTTCTAACGCAGTATATACGGAAAATGACATCGTGTATTTACTGGGTGTTAGAGAAGCCCACAACGATAAGATGCATAGAAAATATATAAAGTATAATCTGTCATCTCATAAATCTGAAATTGTGATAAAAAAGGACTATGGTTTACCGGTAGGTGATTCATTACCTGCAGTTTACACCGGTGAAAACATTTTCATTTTCGGATACGAAATAAGTGAAAAAGATGGTTCTTGTCACGCTACTGACAGCATATTTAAATTTGATCTTGAGGCAAACAAATTAGAAGAATTAGATATTAAATTACCAGTGAATATAACTGAAGAACATCCTTATTATGAAATAGAAAGTGTTTGGGTAGGAGATAAAGCTCTTTTATTTTTAGAAAGTGGTGTATACTCTTTTTATCCATCTAATTATTCAATGAACAAGCATAAAATAGATTATTCTGAAGAATTTTTTTCAAGTGTACAAGATAGAAGCATCGTTTATGTTGAAAATGATGTATATTTATTTGGAAAGGATGAAATATACAGTTTCAATCCACATAATTATACTTTAATGACCTTAGATACAAAACTCCCAACTGATCATCCTGAAGCTTGGAGAAGGGCTGCTGTATATACGGGTGAGTATGTCTACATTATGGGTGGTGGAGGATTTAGTCAAGAGATAATCGACGAGATAATACGATTCGACCCTGAAACAGAAGAAGCAGAATTACTCGACATAACACTTCCTGCAAAACTACATGGATGTAATTTAGTCTCTAACGGTGAATACATCTATATTTTCAGTGGCCTTTGGGATTTAGATGTTCATGGCAGTCCAAGGGCTAATATCATATGGAGATTTAATTATCAAGATTTACCAACGAATGATGACTATCCCGGAATAGAAAACAAAAATCCAGATTGGAAAATGATAACAGTAACAGGATTGGTCGGAGCCGCGGTTATTGTAACAGTTGGAGCTGTGGTTTATTATCGAAAATATAGATAGTTAATTCAAAAATAGATATAAAACACAAAGACATCAATGACAATTATTTTAAATCACAGTTCTTATAGCGGTCAATATGAAATCCGATGTCGAGATTGCACAAGAGGCAGAGCTAGAACCGATGAGTGATATCGCAGAGAAGATAGGGTTGAATGAAGATGACATCGAGCTCATGGGTAACCATAAAGCGAAGCTATCGTTAGAAGCGATCAGGAAGCACAGGGATAAGGAAGACGGTAAACTTGTTTTGGTAACAACCATGACTCCTACCAGGAGCGGTGAAGGTAAGACTACAGTGACGATAGGTCTTACCCAGGCACTTTGGAAACAAGGTAAGAAAGCTACTTTAGGTATAAGAGAACCTTCGATAGGGCCCACGATGGGTATCAAAGGTGGTGCTGCAGGAGGAGGTTATTCTCAGGTTCTTCCAATGGAAGATATCAATCTTCATTTCACTGGAGACCTACATGCTATAGGTATTGCTCATAACTTACTTTCAGCCATGATCAACAACCACATGCACCGCGGTAATGAATTGAATTTGGATACAAGGAAGATCACATGGCCTAGGGTTGTGGATATGAACGATAGAGCTCTGAGGAACACTGTAGTAGGATTAGGTGGTACTTCTGACGGAATGCCTAACGAGAATTCTTTTGGAATCACTGCAAGTTCTGAAATCATGGCTATACTTTGTTTGGCCGAAGGTATAAACGATTTGAAGGAAAGGATGCAAGATATCATAGTCGGTTATACTTATGACAGAGAACCGATAAGAGCATCTGACTTCGGGGGAGTAGGTGCAATGGCATCTGTATTGAAGCATGCTATCAAACCGAACCTAGTACAGACGATAGAAGGTGTACCGGCTTTCATCCATGGTGGACCTTTTGCTAATATCGCTCACGGTACCAGCAGCCTGATCTCGACTAAGATAGGGATGTCATTATCGGATTATTTCATCACAGAAGCGGGATTTGGTTCTGATCTAGGTGCTGAGAAATTCTTCAATATAGTCTGTAGAGAAGGTGATCTAGAACCGGATGTTGTAGTCATGGTAGCAACGGTCAAAGCACTGAAACGTCAGGGGGGAGTTAAAAGAAAAAATCTAGATGAAGAGAATATCGAAGCTATGAAGAAAGGCCTACCTAACTTATCCAAGCACCTGGAAAACATACAGATGTTCGGTTTGCCGGTGGTAGTAGCGATCAACAGGTTCCCTGAAGATACAGATAAAGAGATCAATTATCTTAAGGAGCTGTGCGAGAACATAGAAGTACCACATTCTGTAGTTGAAGTGTATCAAAATGGTGGCAAGGGTGGATTGGATTTAGCTGATAAAATCGTCGAACAATGTGAAAAGAATCAGAGCAGATTCAGCCCATTGTACTCATTGAAGGAAAGTCCTAAAGAGAAAATACACGATATCGCTACAAAGATATATGGTGCAAAAGATGTAGTCTACACACAGCAGGCAGAAAAGGACCTTCGGTTGTTCAGCAAGATCGGATTGGATAACCTACCGATATGCATGGTCAAAACACACTACTCTTTATCAGATGATAGAAAGCTGAGAGGTAGACCAAAAGGATTCGAGCTCAAGATAAGAGAAGTAAGGTTGAGTGCAGGAGCTGGATTCCTTATACCTATGGCTGGAGATATAACCACTATGCCTGGATTACCGTCCACACCTGCTGCATGTGAGATAGATATAGATGAGGATGGAAAGATATCTGGATTATTCTGAGGCGATCGGATGGAAGTAAAATTGTCGAACTACACACCTGAACCGGATAAAACGGCTGCGCACGCTGCATTGACATGTTATAGTGAAGACATACCAGATAAAGAAGAGATGAGTGATGAAAAGGTACGAGAAGTATTAGAGCAAGTCCTGGAAAGTGGGCATCACAGTGTCATAGAACACGCTTCCTTCACTTTTGAGATCGGTGGTGTATCTCGCTCCTTGACACATCAACTGGTTCGACACCGGTTGGCATCTTATTCACAGCAGTCTCAAAGATACGTTGAGATCAGGGATTTCGATCCTGTAAAACCGGATACTATCAAGGAAGATGAAGAGGCGGAAGAGCTTTTCGATGAATGTATAGAAAAGATAAGGGGTACTTATCAAGAGATGATCGATAAAGACATACCTGCTGAAGATGCTAGATACGTATTACCGAACGCTACTAGGAGCAACATAATCGTTTCGATGAATGCACGAGAGCTGTGGCATTTCTTCTCTTTAAGATGCTGTAGGAGAGCCCAGTGGGAGATAAGAGAGATGGCTGAAAAGATGCTTAGAAAGGTCAAAAAGGTCGCACCTATTATATTCAAAGATGCTGGAGCACCGTGCATAAGAGGTCCATGTCCCGAGAGTCCTGAATTCAGCTGTGGAGAGCCGATGTCGAAAGATCGGTACGAATAGGACTTCAATATCATTCTCTTTAAAACACAATTTCTAAAGAATGAATAAATAACACAAATCAATTCTACCTTTATGAGCGACACTATCATAGAAAGATCGAAAGAATTGGAGTCGTACATAATTGAGAAAAGGAGAGATTTTCACAAAAATCCAGAGATCAAATTTGAGGAAGAAAGGACTTCCAAGGTCGTTAAAGAAGAGCTGGAAAAATTGGGTTATTCATTAGAGGAAACTGCTGGAACTGGAGTTATAGCTACTTTAAAGGGTGGTAAAGAAGGCAAAACAGTCGCCTTGAGGGCAGACATGGACGCTCTAGAGCTGCAGGAAGAGAACGATGTACTGTACAAATCCCAGATAGACGGAAAGATGCACGCCTGCGGTCATGATGCACATACTGCTATGATGCTGGGGGCAGCTAAAATCCTTTCTGAAATGAAAGATGAGTTGGAAGGAACTGTAAAATTGGTGTTTCAGCCAGGTGAAGAAGGTGGTGCTGGAGCTAAAAAGATATTAGATGAGGGTAAGTTGAAGGATATAGACGCGATCTTTGGTATACACGTATGGTCAAATTTACCATCGGGTTCGATAGCATCATCATCGGGACCGGTGATGGCTTCTTCAGATAGCTTTTTTATTACCATAAAGGGGGATGGAGGTCATGCAGCCTATCCTCATCAAACTCATGATCCAACAATTCCTGCAAATGCGATATATGATGCTTTGCAGAAGATAGTTACGAGTAATATTGATCCACTTTCTCCTGCAGTGATAAAAGTACCAAAGGTGAAAACTTCTGATGCCTACAACGTGATACCAGATAAAGTCGAGATGAACGGCACTGTGAGAACTTTCGATCTCGATGTTAGAGAAAAGATAATCGAACGGATCAAGCAGATCTCAGAACACTACGCCAAAGCATGGGATTGTGATGAGGAATTTGAATTGGAAAGAAATTATTATCCGCCCACAGTAAATGAGGAAGAGATGTCAGAGTTCGCTGAAGAAGTAGCTAAAGAATATTTTGAGAAAGAAGGATTGGAGAAACAGATGGGTGCTGAGGATTTCGCTTTTTATTTGCAGGAGAAACCAGGATGCTTCCTCTTTATAGGCACAGGAAATGAAGAGAAAGGTACTGATTATCCACATCACCACCCCAAATTTGACGTGGATGAGGACGAACTGTATAAGGGAACAGCATTGTATACTAAATTAGCAGTTGAATACTTGAAACAGCATTAGATAAAAATCGATATAAAATAAGAGTCTGAGGTAGATAGATGACGAAGAACAAAGATAGTGTCTCATACGAATCTTACCAGGAGATGGCAGAGTATTACTACGAAAAGGTGGATGAAAAACCATTCAATGCATATTACGAAAGACCTGGATTGATAGAGTTACTCCCAGACGTTGATGGAAAGAAAGTTCTAGACGCTGGATGTGCTGCAGGATGGTTAACTGATTGGTTGGTAAAACATGGTGCTGATGTAACTGCGGTAGATTTTAGTCCAAACATGGTGGAGATGACTAAAAAGAGAGTGGGCGATAAGGCCAAGGTGGTACAGGCAGATTTGAACGAGCCTTTAGATTTTTTAGAAGATGAATCAATAGAAATCATAATCTCCTCTCTGACATTACACTACCTGAAAGACTGGGATAGAGTGATGAAAGAGTTCAGCCGTATCCTTGTAGATGAAGGAAAGCTGGCTTTTTCAGTCCATCATCCATTCATGGATTATTCCTATTTCGATGTGGACGATTATTTCGAGATCAAACTTCTCCAGGATGAATGGGGAGAGCCAAAGGTGAAAGTCGAATTCTACAGGAGACCACTCAGCGAGATAATAAGACCTGTGACAGAGAACGGATTCGTTATCGAGAAAATAACCGAACCTATGCCAAATGATAAATTCAAAGAGAAGAATCTGGAAGCTTACGAGAGATTAACCAAGAAACCACAGTTCTTATTTGTTAGGGCAAGGAAAGAATAGGCTTAGAACACAAACTTTTCCCACTAACTTCAACATATAATCTTAACGATGTGCTTCAATTACTCGATAAACAAGGACCCGGATTACCTGCAGGATAGATTTGATGCGGAGTTTGACGATCCTGACCAGTTCGAAAGGTTATATCATGTTTCTGCTTTCAATTCCCCATCTTTACCTGTGATCAATAACAAATCACCGGATAAGATCAAATTCTTCGAATGGGGTCTGATACCTTTCCGGGTAAAGAACAGGGATCAGGCTGAAGATATACGTACGAAGACGATTAACGCTAGAGCAGAAACTTTGTTTGAAAAACCATCGTTCAGAGAACCTATCAGAAAACGCAGGTGTTTGGTCATAATGGATGGTTTCTTTGAGTGGAGAGAGGTTAGAGGTTGCAATTACCCTCATTATATCAAGATGAAGTACGACAGTGCCTTCGCAGTTGCAGGTATATGGGATGCATGGGATGATAAGAAGGCTGACGAGGCCAGGAACACGTATTCTATCATCACGACGGAGGCTAATCCACTTTTAGAAAAGATACACAACAAAAAGAAAAGGATGCCTGCTATAATTAGAAGAAAGGATGAGAAAAAATGGATATCTAAAGATTTAAGTCAGGATGAGATCGGATCGATGCTTGAATCTTACCCTGATAAGGAATTAGAGGCGTATCCGATCAAAAGGATGATAACAAAGGATGTTGATGAAAACGTTCCTGAACTTTTAGAACCTTATGAATACGATGAATTAAAATTCGAACAAAAAAGATTATTTTGAAGATTGAAATATTTGCATAAGAAATATTTAGTTCTACTACTTCTATTCTTTAACTGGTATCCGAGTGGTGAAAGTTGATGGACCATTCTAGGAAGATGAACATACTGATGATCGAAGACAATCCCGCTGATGCCCAGAGGATAAGGAGGATGTTTAATATGAACGACGATAGGGGCATAAACCTAGGTTATGCCAATAAATTATCGTCTGGGTTGAAAAGGATTGATAGGAAGGATTTCGATGTTTTACTCCTTGATTTAAACCTATCAGACAGCAGAGGCTTGAATACGTTAAGAAAGACGAGGAAAAAAACGGGTGATCTGCCGATAATAGTGCTTGCAGACAAAGATGACGGGAGGATCAATAAGAAAGCAAAAGAAAACGGCGCACATAAAACCATATTTAAGAGAGAACTGAATGCCCAGAAGTTGATGCGTTCCATCAATTACGCTGCAAAAAAGAAACATTTTAAAGAATATAAAAAGAAAAAGACCTCTGAGAAGGAAGAAAAAGGTAAAGAGAGGATATTGTTGATCAGTCCCGATAAGTTTTCCCTCAAATTACTGAAACATATAGTTGATCAGGAGCATGAAGTGATCGGATATATAAACGATGTTGAAGAGGGGATCAGGAAGATAACTGAAAATAAGCCAGATCTTGTTATTTTAGATATCGATGGTATTGAGGTTGAAAAGATCACCAAGATCAGAGAACTAGATAACAGCAGTAAGATGATGCTGGTCGGTACAGACGTTCCAAAGGAGATAAAGAAGAAATTTCAGGCTGCCGGTTACATGAGTAAACCTCTCAAGAAAGAGAAACTCCTGAAAGAGATAGAAAGACTCTGCTGAATGGTAAGATGGTGAGATTGGATGATATATTTTCTAAAGTAGAGGGGCTTTTAGATGTTGATGTAGAAAAATATGAACCATTAGAAGGGGGTATGATCGGAGAAGTTCTGAGGATAGAACTTGAAGATGAAATGGTCATGATATTGAAGATGGGTGATACTCCATTAGATATTGAAGCGGATATGTTGGTTTATTTAAAAAATAACTCAGATTTACCGGTTCCTGAAGTATACCACTATTCAGAAAACTTTATCCTGATGGAACATGTGGAAGGACATAATCTGAACGAAGAGAGGGTGGAAAGAGAGGCGGCTGAATATCTAACAGAGTTACATTCGATAAAAGGAGATGGATTTGGATTCGATTTCGATACATTGACTGGTCCAGTGATACAGCCCAATGAGTACATGGATTCCTGGATCGAACTCTTCAAAAAGAACAGATTACTGTACATGAATGAGAAATGTTTTGAATCTGATAGGATATCTAAATTGACTTATGATAAGATAAATGAGTTATCCGATTCTTTAGAAGATATACTGATCGACCCAGAAAACCCATCTTTGATACACGGAGATGTGTGGAAGACAAATATGATCGTTAAAGAAGGAAACATCCAAGCGTTCTTAGATCCAGCGATATATTTTGCACATCCTGAGATAGAACTTACTTATATCTCATTTGCTGAGACTTTTGATGATGTATTTTATGAGCATTATGATGAGTTATCTGGTATCAAAAAAGGATTTTTTGAAGAGAGACGTGACGTGTACAACCTCTATCCATTACTGGTGCACGCATATCTTTTTGGTGAAGATTATCCTGAGATGATCGATAAAAAATTGAAGGAAATACGTTTTTAGGACTCGTTTTCATTCTTTCTGGAATCGGTACAGTATCAGTTTTATCAGTGATGGTAGGAACGCTACTGCTGCGATTAATGCTAGTATCAATCCAAGCACAGGGACTCTTCCCAATGACTGCATACCAGGATGATCGGCGATAGTGAACGATGAGAAGGCAAGACAGGTAGATGCTGTTGTCAAAAATATAGCTTTTCCAGTATGCTGTATCACATCGGGCAATGAACCATTACCTTCTTCTTTATATCTATGGATTATATGTATTCCATCATCAATACCTATACCGATAACTAAAGGTATCATCATTATCGAGATTATGTTTAGATCTACATTCAGTATCTCACTCAAACCTACAATACCTCCGATACCGAATATCACAGGAATTAGAGCTAGTAAAGCATACAGTGGGTTAAGTTCACGGAATCCGATGTAGGCTATCAGTAATATTGGAAGACCAGCGATCATCGAAACTCTTATCACATCATCTTTGATCGCATCCATCAATGAGTTGGTCATAGAAGCTCTAGAAACGTAATCTTTATCCACCTGACCAATCTTATCGTACAAGTTCTGTCTATATTCCCCATCCCATATATTTCCTTCTGGTTTAATTTTGATTAAAAATTCTACATCATATCCATCTTCCGAAACCCAGTCCTTTCTGAAATTTTCAGGTAGCTCTCTCCACGACATCCTGTTTATGTTCATCCATGATATATTTCTGAATTCAGGATGTATCGTCTTAGCTTGTTCGAAGATTTGCAGTTTCTCGGTCTGGTTACTCGGTAGATAATCCAGTATCGATTCCACTTTCATCACATCTGGAATCTTCTTGAACTCCCGCACGTTTTGTTTCAGTTCTTCGTAAGAATCTGCTACAACCATGATGCAGTCTTCAGAATAGTTGAAATTATCTTTCACCTTCTCCAGCTGTTTGTAAGCTGGGACAGTTTTAGGTTGGATCGAAGACATGTCACTGTTGAGTTCAGCTGATGGAACGTTGTAAGCGAAGAACGAGAGTACTATCACTAATACAATTAACATAACGATGGTATGCTTTACTGAAAAATCACCAACCTTCTTCAAAAATCCAAATGTAGTCTTCTTTTTTCGCATCTTTTCTCTGAGCTTCCCTCTTTTCAACCTGAGAGTTATCATAGCAGGGAGAGTGAAGAGCACACATGCTATAGTTACAACTAAACCTATGGCAAGTATCAATCCCATCTCCTGCAGACCTTGGACTTTACTGAACATGAGTGCACCGAAGGCTGCTGTTGTGGTCAATCCACCGATTATCACTGCCTTACCTGTATTTACAGATGTACGTTCGAAGGCCTTTGTTATATCATCGTGTTTCTTCATCTCTTCCGTGAACCTTGTTAGAATATGGATGCTGAAATCAATGCCTAGACCTAGCAGAAGCACTGCGAAGACAGCTGACATTATACTCAAAGCACCTATAGTCAAATAGATCAATCCAGCTGTGATGAGGATACCGAACAACAGAGGTCCCAAGGAGAGTAATGGTAATGAGATACTTCTAAATGATATGAAAAGTAAGATCAAGATGAGTATGAAGGTTATGATCAAAGATGTATACATATCACATAATGCCAGTTCATCGCCTTGATGATCCGTGACGACCATGCTTCCAGTGTACCCCACTTCCAGATCACTGTATCTCTGTTCACTCTCCTGAGCATCGTCTAATGTACTCTCTAAGTCCCCGAATAGTTCAGTCCTTATATCAGCACTATCGATCTTGACATCTAGGATCATATTAAGAAGTAATATCTCACCGTTATCTGAAACTATGTAGGAAGATTCATTCATCTTGGCCATGATCATAGAATAAGTTGCTTGAACAGATTCTTTTGTAGCGTTGGGATCCAATAGGAAACGCAGTTGTTTCTGAGGAACGTACAATATAGATTTGTTCTCACCAAAATTCATACTCTGGGTATATTGTATATTTGTAAAATATTGGCTCTCTCTCAATTCTCCACCCAAATCCTGTAAGAAAGCTTCGGCATTCCTCTGATTACTGTCCGAGCAGTCCACGACCACAGTTACTGTATCGTGCTCTCCGAACTTGTTCGAAACTTTTTCGAATTTTTTCACATCGTCTGGCATGTCTTCACCGAATACGCTCTCGAAACTCGTATCGATCGTTAATTGTGAAGCAAATGAACCCATGAGAAGTGCCAATAAAATGAAAATTACCAACACCTTCACAGGGTGTTTCGTAGAGACATCCATTATCCAAGAGAGTATATTTTTCTTCATCCTTTCCACTTCCTTTTGCACTAATAAACTATATTCAAAATCTATAATGGAATTGTGCCGAACATGTAAGGTAGTTTAAATATCAGGAGTTTTTTAATAAATAGATATGAGAAAACTAACGGTTAGATTATCTCTAAATGATGAGATGAAAAAGATGATAGAACCTGTCCTGAAGTATGTAGAATCCTACAAGATACTGGAGATAGTCAGATTGGATTTTCAAGAAGGTATCAAAGTCATGATCGTCAGTTTCAAATTGAGAGAAAATTTCGATTTAGAAGATGTTGAACCTCCACAGTTTTTAGAGATTCTATCTGTATTGAAACAAGAGGGTAACGAATATTTTGTTCTATTGAAGGTAGATGTTCCAGACAGTTATATGTTCATGATGCATGAGTATGGTGACCAACTTACAAAAGATATTATCTGGGACACACCTATGTATGTAGATGGTGATGAAGGAGTATTGAGCTGTATAGGGGAGCAGGAAGAATTAGGTATGTTTTTGGATATGATCGAATCAGTCGGCGAGATAAAGAAGATCAAGTTTACAAAAGCAACTTATGACAGTAAAGACCTTATATCTACTCTCACAGATAAACAGAAAGAGGTAGTTGAATTGGCCAAAAGGAAAGGATATTACGATTATCCAAGAGGGATAACTTTAGATGAACTTTCAAAGGAACTCAACATCAGTAAATCTAAAACTTCAGAACATCTCAGAAAAGCTGAACAGAGGTTGATGTCAGAGATATTGGCTGCAGTTTGATAGTTGATATTTAGAAAATTGAAGAGAATCAAACATTTAAGTACAAGAAAATGAGTAGAATTGAACTGAGGAAAACGAAAGATGATTTTTGATTGGTTCAAGGACAAGGTCGCGATCTTACCGTTACAGGGTCAGATAACCGAAAGTCAGGGCATGGGTCTGTTTCCATCGTTCATGCAGTCCTCGATATCAAAGATGGAGGAATACCTGGATGAGATCGAGGAAGATAAGAAGTACAAAGGTCTGATACTAGAGATAAATTCACCGGGAGGTTCTCCGTACAAGAGCAGGCAGCTCGCTAAAAAGATATCAAATATGAATATTTTCAAGATAGCTCTTATAGAAGAACAGGGCACTTCAGGAGCGTATTGGATCGCCAATGCGTGTGATGTCATCGTTGCCGATGAACTCTCGAGTGTGGGTGGGATCGGAACCATATCTATAAGACCGGATCTTACTGATTTCCTGGAAAAATTCGGTATAAAGATGGATGTCCAGGAAGAAGGAAAGTACAAAGATGAAGGTATGCCGTTCTCCAAGGTTACTGAAGAAGAGAAAGAACACAGACAGGAGATGATCAAAGAGATAAACGACATGTTCAAGCGTTATATCAAGAGCAAACGGAAAATAAGTGAAGATTCAGAAGCCCTCGAAGGAAAGGTATTCTTGGGAACAGAGGCTAAGGAAGAGGGGCTCGTAGATCATCTCGGAGATAGGAACAAGGCTCTCAAGATATTCCAGAAGAGAACAGGTGTCAGGGACTACAAGGTCAAGGATTTCAAGGAAGAGTTGGAAAAAGGACCTTCGATATTGGACCTGTTTAGATGAAAAAAAGGATTGATAGATAAAAAATACTTTATATGTTTATATTAAAGTGATAGATATGAAGATAGTACCGGATACTAGCGTGATAATAGATGGGAGAGTGACTTCAAAGGTCGAAGAGGGTGAGCTTGGATCTGCAGAGATAATAGTGCCAGAAGCGGTCATAGGTGAGCTTGAAGCCCAGGCGAATAAGGGCCAGGAGACTGGCGTGAGTGGGTTAGAGGAGATCCAATCACTCCGTGAATTTCATGAACAAAATAAGATCACACTTGTCATAAAGGGTGATAGACCGACATTTGACCAAGTTCAACTTTCATCTAGTGGTGAGATAGACGCCATGGTAAGGGAGCTTGCTTCTGTAGAAGGAGCTATCCTTATGACTAGCGATATAGTTCAGGCTGAGATAGGCAAGGCAAAAGGTTTGGAAGTTGAATACCTTAAACCTGAATCAGAATATGTGGGAGAGGTCAAGTGGATAAGAGAGTATTTCGAAGAGGATGTTATGTCGGTCCACCTCAGGGTAAAGACAAAACCTAAGGTGAAAAGAGGAACACCTGGTAACCTTAGGATGGAAGTAATAGATGATAGGGTATTGGATGAGACAGAGCTGAGACATGTTGCTCATGAAGTGATAGAGAGAGCTAAAAGGTCACCAGATGGTTTCATTGAATTGGATAAAAGTGGGGCAACAGTAGTTCAATTGGAAGATATGCGTATAGTTATATCAAGACCTCCGTTTTCAGATGGATTCGAGATAACAGCTGTTAGACCAGTAGCTAAAGTCTCACTAGACGATTACCGTTTATCTGAAGAACTGAAAGATAGGATATCTGAGAAACAAAGAGGTGTTCTGTTATCTGGATCACCAGGTGCAGGAAAAAGTACTCTAGCTCAAGCTGTAGCGGAATATCTGTTGAAGAAAGATTTTGTCGTTAAGACCATGGAGAAGCCCAGAGATTTACAAGTATCCGATGATATCACTCAGTACACTGACTTAGATGGGAAGCTGGAAAATACTGCTGATGTGCTTCTTCTCGTTAGGCCAGATTACACCATATTCGACGAAGTCAGAAAGACTCCTGATTTTAAGGTGTTCGCCGATATGAGATTGGCGGGAGTTGGCATGGTGGGTGTAACTCACGCCAACAGGGCAATTGACGCTCTCCAGAGATTGATCGGTAGAGTTGAATTAGGTATGGTTCCTCAGGTCGTTGATACGATAATATACGTCGAAGCTGCTGAGATAACAAAGGTGTATGATATAACCTTCACAGTCAAGGTCCCAGCAGGTATGACTGAGGAAGACCTTGCGAGACCAGTAATACAGGTCAGAGATTTCGAAACGGGTAAAGCGGAATATGAAGTATATACATATGGTGAACAGGTAGTTGTGATGCCTACAGAAGGGACTTCAGGAGAAGGTGGACAAAAACCTTTATGGGAGTTGGCAGCAAGGCACATCAAATATGAGATAAGTCAGTACGTTAGTGGTACTGTAGAATGCGAGATGACTTCGGATGATAGAGCAACGGTTTATATATCCGACCACCAGATACCTGCTCTGATAGGTAGAGATGGAGAGAGGATAGACCTTATTGAAGAAGATCTCGGAGTAAGTATAGATGTACGACCACTTAAAGATAGGAAAGAAGTATCCAAAGAGTACTCTAAAAAATCTGTTATGGTCTATGAAGAGAGCGATAAAGTGGTACTAGATGTCGGTAGTAAATATTCAAAAGAAGGTGTCGATATATACGCTGATGGCGAGTACCTTACCACAGCTACAGTTGGTGGTGATGGAACGATCAATATGAGGAAGAACACACAGGCGGGAGAGAAGATACTCATGGCTAAAAGAAACAATCGGGATATAGAAGTAGGCTGATCATGCCTTATTCAATGATATATCGAATCGAGCTCCTCCAAGCTCAGAATCTTTGACATCGACAAAACCCCGATAATTCTCTATGATATTTTTTACAAGGTAGAGACCTATCCCTAATCCGTTAGATTCTTTTCCTTTGAACCCTTTCTTTAAAATTTTATTCTTGTGATCCTTTGAAATACCGATACCGTCATCTTCTATAGTCACAATTATCTTTCCGTTTTTATCTTTGCTTGAAATCCTTATCTTGGAGCACCCTGAATGTTTTATACAGTTTTCAATGATATTTTTGAAAACCTCTTCAAGCATAGGCCCTCCATTAACTCTGTAGTCAGCTATACTCTTCTTAATTTCGATATTTCTTTCATCTAAAAGACTTCTATAACTGTCGATAGCGCTGGAAACAGCTAGGTCTAAATCAACACTCCTTTCCTTTTCTTTATTTATATCTTTAATCAAACCGACTTTATCGATCAGTTCCTGACTCTCAACCACCGAATTTAAAGTTTTGTTCAAAATTTCTTCTCTTTTTTCTTTTATAAAATCAGCTGATTTGAGCATATCTAGGTATCCTCTGATGATCTGAGTTTTATTTCTCAAATCATGTCTCAACAATGTAAGTAAAAATCTTTCTTTTTCGTGGGACCTGATATTTTCTAAAGCACTTTTAACATGTGATATAAGAAGCTCAGCCAATTCTAAGTCTTTTTCATCGAAATAATCAAATTCAGTAGACAAAGCTTGAAAAACACCGAATTTTCCGATGGGTATACTTATCCCTGAGCGGTAGCTGCTGTACGAAGGACTGGTTTCTTCATTTTGAGGTATGTTGCTGACAAGGTAAGATTTTTGATTTTCGTACGTTTTGCCAGCAATACCTTCATCGATATCCATATCTAAAGGTTCTACCCCTTCGATATATACAGAATGTGCTTTTACCTTGAACATATCACCTTCCTTTATCATTATCTCACAGCTTTCCATACTCAGAATCTTTTTTGCTGCCTGTATCGTGATTTCGAATATCTCATCTTTATCATCAGTGCTCTCAATCTCTGCTGCGATTTTGTGAAGTTCTTCGATCTTTCTTTTGCTATTTTTTAGTTCAGATTCGGTCTTTTTACTTTCAGTGATATCTTTTCCCTCTACTATGATATCGTTCACTTTGTTAGAATCGTTAAAAACTGGTCTAATTGAAACATCAACATGGATCTTTTTCCCATCCTTACCATAATGAATACCTTCAAATCTCTCAAAATTTCCTTTACTTACATTTCCAATCTTTTCTTTAAGTGTTTTTTGAAGCTCTTCTGAATGGTTCCACCAGGGTGTTTTCCAGAACTTTTTTCCTATTAGTTCATTTTTGTTTTTACCGATAAAATCTAGAGCTGTTTTATTTATTCTCTTTACACTGCCATCTCTGTCCAAGATACCGATGAATGAATTTGGATCTTCAAATATAGCGTTTAAGATTTGTCTAATATATTCTTTTGAGTTCTCTTCGATTATATCGATCAACCCTTGAAATTTTAGATTAATAAGATAAAATTTTTGATGATATTTTAAATTAACCGTCTTTTTAAAAAATAAAACAAACAAAACTTTGATATTATATTTGTGTAAATGGTAATCCATGACTGCATATAATCAACCATTGTATTATGAAATAGCCTTCAGTTTTTTCGATGTGGAAGAACAGGCAGATCTTTTTGAAAGATATATTGATCAATATTCTAAGATCGAAGTAGATAGAGTACTGGATATCGCCTGTGGCTCCAGTTTACAGCTTAGAAAGTTGGCTAAAAGAGGATATGAATGTATCGGTTTGGATCTAAGCGATGAGATGCTTGAATATCTTTCTGAGAAGGCTGAAGGAGAGGGTGTCGAGCTAGATACGGTGAAAGCAGATATGATAGATTTTGAATTAGATAAAAAGGTAGATATGGCTTTCATGCTGATGGGTACGATAGGGTTGATACAGAGCAATGAGGATTTCTTATCTCATCTTGATTCTGTTGCTGATTCATTACGAAACGGTGGTCTGTATCTGATAGAGAATTTAAAACTAGGTTGGAATTCAGATGATTTTTTTGGAAAATCTGAATGGACTGAGAAGAGAGATGGGATAGAAGTTGAAGCAACATATTCCCTAGAATTGAAGGATGCTTTAGAACAGAAAGTTCTAGAAAAGATAATTTTAGAAGTAGATGATCAGGGAGAGAAGAAGACTATAGTCGATGAAAGAACTGAAAAGTTGATTTTTCCACAGGAGTTCATATCGCTCGTGAACCATAATGATAGGTTTGAGTTCGTTGGATGGTTCAAGAGGTATGAAATAGAACCTTTAAAAGAGGCCAAGAACGATAATCTTGTGGTGTTGAGAAAAAAGTAAGATCAGCGGTATATCTGGTCTATCAAAATTATACACTCTTCTACATCCTTTTCTCTCACTTCCCTTGAATACGCTGTTCTAGCCCTTGCTTTCGACAGCTTTATCAACGTCTTTTTCAGATTGCTTGGAATGGAGATATTTTCTTCCTTTAATTCTTTAGAATGATCATCGATCATCTCTTCAAGGTCTGGAGGTAATTCTACTTGTATGAGTTTTGCTGCAGAGATATATTCATTTAGGGTATCTAGGTATAATATGTCCTCAGTAGTTGCATACTCACTGTCTTCGACGAACAGATCAAAATTAGATTTGATGTCTGAAGGTATATTTATATTGTCGTAGAATTTTTGGAAGTTTTCGTATTCCGAGTTCACAAATGCTAGAACTGGAGTCCCTGATAACACTCTTGTGTTGGATAAACCCATTTCTATCCTGCATACACCATCTCTGATGGAGTTGCTTAAAGTTCTAAGATGAGTTTTTTCTAGTTCATCGATGTTTGAGATCACAGCGATCCCAAACCTTGAAAGTGATAGGTCACCACCTTTCACGAAGGACATCTCTTCTCCAAAGAATGTTTCATTTCTAGTTTCAGCTATCAAAGTATTGTTAAACAGTTCTCCAGATATGTATATGGAAGGTTTGATCATCTTTGTAAGGTCCTGAAAGACATGACTTATCGAATTATTTTTAGATGAGATGAGTATATTCAGGGGATCATTTGGGTTTGAAAATAAAGAGAGGACTATGAGATCAGCTACAGGAGATTTTTTCCTGCTGATCAATGTTTTTCTTATATCATCAAAAGATGTATGTTCCAGGAATTCTTCTACAAGTTCATCTTCTATATCGCTTTCACCTTCCTTTTTCTCTATCTCATTAGCTTCTATATAAAGATCGAAATGCTTGTCTTTGTTGTAAAGAGAGATAACACCTTTTATCCTCACTTTTTCTCCTATTAAATGATCACCGATAGTTGAGTTAGTGTATTCTTCATCGACTTTAACAGCTACAGATTCCTCAGTCTCAATGTCCTTAACGTACATTATCTGATAATCTGAGAATTCCGATTCATCGGTGACCAATTTGAAATCTAGAGCTTTTGCTGTTTTCTTGCAGTTGAAACAAATATCAGGTTCCTTTACTTCGCCAAAGTCCTGATCCACGGTTGATACACTACTGCATCTTGGACATAGGAAGGCACCGGTTTTAAGTCTAGTTTTTACCTCTGATATGGCTGATATGATACCCTTGAAATCGACCACATCTGAAACGTTGGTTGATTTGATGTTTACCTCCCTTACGTTCTTGTACATGTCTTAAGGTAATCAACTCAACCCTTTAAAACTTTATTCCGGTTTTTCAATTATTGGTTTGGTCACATAAGAATACGAAAATTAGATATGTCAGTAGGATGCTTTTTCATTATAAACCTATCAAGTAGAAATACAGATGTTGTAGCTGAGGGGTGAAAGGTGACATAAATGAAAGAACCTGGCTTAAGTGCCTGTGGATTGGAATGTAAAAAATGTTCTATTTATCTTGCCCATTCTGATGAGGGAGTTGCTCATGAGGTTATGGATTGGTTCATTGATATGGGATGGTTAGAGGGCGATGTAGATATCGAAGAATTTATGGATGATGGACCCTATTGTCTAGGATGTCACGGAGAAAGAGAAACGCACTGGTCTCCGGACTGCTGGATACTCCACTGCTGTGTGGATGAAAAAGGTCTGGAAAACTGCTCAGAGTGTGATAAATTCTCATGTGAAAGGTTGGAAGAATGGGCAGAGAAAGATGAAATTTATTCAGAAGGATTGGAGCGACTAAAAGAGTTGAAAAGATGAGTGATGTAGAAAAATACGACAGTGTTCTGGTCGAAGATTCATTGGCTGAAACACTGTGGCGTTTGGAAGAAGTCAGGATGGGATTTGCTGTTGTGCCTAGGATAGAAGTGAACGAAGCTTTGGATTGGATACAGGAACGTCAGGGGATGGAAGGTTCGTACGAGGTGAAAGGTCACAAATTTTTTGCTCCTGCTGAGAAGGATAAAGAGAAAGTTGAGTTGATAACAGGAGAGAAATTTGAAAATACTGGTGGGACTGACCACATACTCGGTCAGGAAGCCCTACGGGCATTGATGCTGTGGGGTAGAGGTGAAGAGATAGAAACGAAAAGAGCCCTGAAGACGCTATACAATCTTCTAGATCTTGATCAGGATTATGGCACTCCTAGGGAGAACGGTTACTTCTGCTGTGCAAAGTGTTCGGTAGCTATGCTCAAGACGGTCTCTGTAGTGAAAACAGAATCTTGGGAAGAGACTTTGGAAAAAGGTGTAGATAAGATAAATCAGAATAGAGATGGAGAAGGACGATGGGGAAAGTATCCATTTTATTACACGCTGTTAGCTCTCTCTGAGATCGAGAGTGATAGTGCTGTAGATGAGTTAAGGTATGCTGCTGAGAATGGAGAAACCCTTCTGAATAGATATGAAGGTAAAGATGATAGGAAATCTATCTTTAGAAAGATAGGATTAGAAACAGCTTTGTCGGTGATCGAAGAAATGCACTGACTTCAGGTGATATCGACTTCATCAAAAATACTTTTACTCCGTAGAAATAAAAGGGAGAAAAGAACATCCGGGATCAAATAGAGAGTATCCAAAGTGTAATTAATCACCTCTATGTTTTGGAATCCGTGAAAATATATGACTGAAAAATTGCCTTTAGAAGAGTTAGCTAGTTTACCAGAGTTTTATCATCCAGTGGCTTCACCAGATGGAGACAAAGTAGCATTTTACTACGATAAAAGTGGAAGGAACGAACTTTACGTATATGATAAGAAAACAGAAAAATTGGAGCAGATCAGTGATGGAGAAGTTCCTAAGAACGCAAGATGGCCGATAATGTGGCATCCCGATGGAGATAAGATATACTTCCATAAAGATGATGCAGGGAATGAGCAGAACGATATCCATCTGATGAATCTCGAGGGAGAGACTGAAATAGCTGTAGAGATGGATGGTCAGTGTATCATCAATGATGTTAGTGACGATGGAAGATATCTATTGTTCACCTGTGACAGGGACGAACAGATGAACCTTTTTGTTTATGATGATGTAAAAGATGAGATCGAAAAGCTCACAGAATATGATAAACCAGTGAGTGGAGCAACAATAGATCCTACTAAAGAAAAGATCGCTTATACCGCCAATGAGTCTCAAGATTTGAAGAACAGGGATATATATCTGTGTGATCTAGATGGGTCCAATAAAAGAAAATTGGATGTGGGTGAAGAGGGTTATAAAACCCAGACAGAAGAGTGGTCTCCTGATGGAAATAAGTTGTTGATACAAGATAATACAACTAATATGGTTCGAGCAGGTGTTTATGATATAGAGAAAGAAGAAGTTGACTGGCTGGGTTCAGACGATTTCGATGAATATCCTTCCTGTTTTTCGGTAGAAGATGATAAGATTTTGGCATTGAGGATGAACGATGCTACATGGAGACCAGTGGTATTTGAGTTGGATGGTTCGATCAAAGAACTATCTCTTAAAGATGGAGTGGGTATGTTTCCACCTTATGGTGGAAGTAATGTATTCACAGACTCAAATACCTTCATCCTTGCTTACACCACTTCAGATGAAAGGAAAGAACTTCTGGAATATGATTTAGATAGTGATGATTACGATGTAATTTTAGAAGCAGAATATGGTGATATCGATCCAGATTCATTCGTAGAGTCAGAATACATCACTTATGAATCTGAAGATGATCTTTCTATTGGAGCTCTCTTATATGACTCAGGTGAGAGACCTTCTCCAGCAGTTGTGATGGTTCATGGTGGTCCACACGCCCAATCGATGAAGAGGTTCGATATCTATGCACAGTTCCTAGCCAGCAGAGGATATACAGTTTTACAACCCAACTACCGAGGATCGATTGGAAGGGGTAGAGAGTTCAAAAGAAAGATACACATGGACTGGGGCGGAAAAGAGCAGGACGACGTAGCCAACGGAGCTAAGTGGCTCAAAGGACAGGATTGGATCGATGAGGATCGTTTAGCTGTATTCGGTGGTTCATACGGAGGTTACAGCGTGTACATGCAGATGGTCAGGTATCCAGAATTGTGGAAAACAGGTGTTGCATGGATAGGTATCACTGATCTACACAAATTGTACGAAGAAGATATGCCTCACTTCCAGGCGATGCTCGAAGAGCAGATGGGTGATCCTGAAGAAAACTATGATCTCTGGAGAGATAGAAGTCCTATTAAGCATATAGAGAACATGAAACAGCCAATCCTGATAATACATGGTGTAAATGATCCAAGATGTCCGATCGAGCAGGCAAGATTGTTCAAAGAAGGATTGGAAGACAGGGACTGGGAAGTTGATGAAGACTTCGAGTACGAAGAACTCAGCGAAGAAGGTCACGGCAGTACTGATATAAAGCAGAAGATAAGGGCTTTCCAGATTCTAGAGGACTATTTAGAAAGAAGGTTATGAAAACCACTTTTCCCTTTTTTTCTAATATTTTTGATTTTTTTAAGAGTAGAATTTCTCAACCGTGAGATATTACTTTGTAGATGAGATCTATATTTTAAAATTGTTTTTAAACCCTTCTTATAATATCTGAATGGAAGCCAGATATACAATAATGAAGTTAGCAGGAACAGCTGTCTTAAATTAGGCATGGAAGCCCAAAACATCTCGTAATAATCTTCCTTCACAGACCACATCTTATCTACAGTTTTACCTATGTCAGGCATCGTCCACTCATCTCCTTCCTTCAATGAAGTTGATCTATATTCTGCCCAGGTACCGTTTTTGTTCTCGTAAGAAACCCACCAATGGAACATAGATACATGTAGTTCATATTCGATGTCTTTTTTTTCAAATATAGAAGCTAACAATATCGCTCGAGCTTTGCAGTCACCCTTTCCTTTTTCCAGGGTTTGTTCAGGTTTTAGTATATACCAAACTGTGCCATATGTTTTAAAATCGTACTGATATTCTGTATTATTCTCCACCCATGCTTCGATCTTCTGTGGTTTATCAGGGATAGATGAAGTATTATCTATAGCCTGAGGCTCGATAGGTGGATTCTGTAACCTATGATAGTTTTCTGATATTATAAATGGAGATGGAAATAACATGAAGATGATCAATGCTATCGTTATAAGTATCCGTTTCATGAATATCTAACATAATCATCCTATAAAGATAAAAGATTTTTCAATAGGTACTTATAAGAATATCCAACTTCAAAATATAAATCTGATCAGGCACTTAAGAAAGTAAATCCGTAATCTATCGTCTAAACGATCTAAGATTCTTTTTTGAACATATTCCCTCCAAACACAAGCAGTTCTCCATCGATGTAAACATCTGAGGTATGCATAATTTCATCTTTTTTGATTAGATGATTGTGCAAACTGTTCCTTCTCTGCTCTTCTTTATCCTCCTTAACCTTTAATACTAGTGACCCTTCAATAGTTCTTCCAACTCATTGATATCTGTTGATAATTCTCCTATTTTCCTTGCTATATCCCTTGTTTCATCATCATCTACAGATGATTTCTGAAATTCATTTAAAAACGAATTTTTCATATTTTGCATCTCAGTTTTTTTTGTTTCCAGGATTTCATAAAGGGCATCTTTATCTTCATCTATATCGATCCAATTATTTTTGAAGAAAACCCGTTCTCTTCTTTTATCTATTTTGAAAGAATCTTCTTCAGAACTTTTATTTATGATGTTGTTCACGTCCTCAATTGGTCCCTTTCTTGTACTCATTGTGGTTAAGGATGATATAGCTCTTATATAAAATTATCGAATAATAG
>JBKHIX010000025.1:0-22037 GCA_046538435.1 Thermoplasmata archaeon
ATCCCCTTCAAGAAAACTTAATAAATAGAGGGTATGTAACAGTGGTGATAAAATGAGCGAAGAAGATGAAATGAAAAAGTTGCCAGGAGTAGGACCCGCAACTGCCGAAAAGCTCATTGATTCAGGATATAATGATCTAATGGCTATAGCGGTGGAATCACCGCGAGTCTTATCAGATGTAGCTGACATTGGTGAGTCTACAGCAGGTAAGATAATACAAGCTGCTAAGGATAAGGCAGATATCGGAGGGTTCGAAACAGGTGAACAATTACTGGAAAAAAGAAAACAGATAGGAATGTTAAGTACTGGAGCTGAAAGCTTTGATAACTTGTTGGGTGGAGGTATTGAAACTCAATCTATTACTGAATTCTTTGGTGAATTCGGTTCAGGTAAAACCCAAATAGTTCATCAACTAGCTGTCAATGCCGCTTTACCTGAAGAAGATGGAGGTCTAGACGGCGATATTATTATTATAGATACTGAAAACAGTTTCAGACCAGAAAGGATAACACAGATAGCTGAAGGTAGGGATAAGGACCCTGAAAAAGTACTCAGCAGAATACAGGTAGCTAGAGCTTTCAACAGCCATCATCAGATGTTATTGGCAGACAAAGCTCTGGAGATAGGTAAAGACAAGAATGTGAAATTACTAGTCGTCGACTCATTGACAGCTCACTTTAGAGCTGAATATGTCGGACGAGGAGCTCTAGCAGAAAGACAGCAGACACTCAACATGCACTTACATAAATTGCTAAAATTTGCTGATAGAAACAATGCAGCTATAGTAGTTACAAACCAAGTTACAGCGAATCCAGATCAGTTCTTTGGTGATCCCACTAAACCTATCGGAGGGCACATTTTAGGGCACACAGCAACTTTCAGAGTGTATCTAAGAAAGAGTAAAGGTGACAAGAGGATCGCTAGATTGGTCGATTCTCCTAATATGCCCGAAGGAGAAGCTGTATTTAGAGTCGAAGAAAAAGGAGTTGTAGAGTGAAAAACTCTCGACTTTTTTTAATTCAAAAAAAACTTTTTTAATTATTATTCTTTGTTTTATAAATATGGTTTATTTTTTGTGTTCAGTTTATCATATTTAAAGTTTTTTATATTTTATCATCTCTATCACCACAACATTTAAATTCCTGCACAAGAAATTATCAATATGGGGTATTCGGGGCTAGTAGGTTAGAGTGCATCCCATCCCACCATCCTGACACAACTAGCCCCTCCCTTTTTTCATTATTCTAGAAATATTGAGTATATACTATACCTGAGTATATACTATACCCAAAATCAGCATTATGAGTAAAGAAATCCATATAGCAACTGCCTTGATACTCAATCTCTTTGCTTTGTCTGCTTCCCACCATGTACTCGGTTCAAAACCCTGTACAATAAAAGTCAAAACTCCTGAGAGATTTATACAGATAAAATTTATCATGAATAATAGGAGGGCCTTTAATCCCAGCATTATTTGTCCAGAACCTATTAAAAGACCAGAAGCTGCTAATGCTGGTACCAATGCTAAAGCTACCATCACACCGATGAGGGCAGAGGATAGTCCCTTAGTGTAGGCCAATGCACCAGCACTTCCTGATGCCAGAGCTAAAGCTACATGGATCAAACCCACTTCTGTTCTAGAAGCAACCTGTGCTGAACTGGGGTTTACTGTTAATATAATTCCTAATACTATAGAAACTATCAAAGAAAGAACGATCCCCACTGCACTGGTTTTTATCGCCTTTTTAGCCAAATCAGAATCTGCCAAAGTAGTTGCTAATGATAAAGCAATATTGGGTCCAAGCATTGGTGCTATGACCATGGCTCCGACTATAACTGCTACATCATCCCTTACAACACCTATGGCAGCAACTATTGATGAAAGGATTATCAGCAATAAGTATACACTGGTAATACTACTCTGGTCTTTAACATCCGCATAGATCTCTTCCCTACTTACACCCTTTGTCTCTTTACCCTCATCTTCTTTCTTCTCCTTTTTCCCTTTCTTCTTTTCTTCATCATCCTCGAATTGATCAGGTATCGAAGCCTCTACATGGAATAATAATAATCTGAAAGTATCATAGTTACTGAAATTATCTTTAAGCTTATCGATAACAGTCTGGCTTTTCTCAGCATCGACCAATATTTTAACTACCACCTTACCTTCAGGCACATCCTCATACCAGAATTCTAAAACCTTTTCATCATCTTCTAGTAATTCACAAGATTCATCTTTTTTATCCTCTGGTATGATCATCTCTATTAGTCTAAGCAAAGTTTCAGCCACCTGCCAATCTTTACATATATATAGTAAATAGACACGAAATTTGTGTCTTTTACTAGTTGTGGATCTTGTAACTTATTTTAAACAGTTACAAGTTCCTCTTTATTTTAAATTTACTAGTTTTTTGGTTTAAAAATATTAACTCAAATTATGAGATGCAATATATGCCTGTCCAACGGGTACTCCCATATCACCATTTGGTACCTTGTTATGGACTATCAACTTGTATCCTTCTTTATTCAGATAATCTCTTATAGTTTCGACTATAGGACGATTGTAGGAAACTCCTCCAGATATTCCAATAGAATTTATACCTTTTTCCTCAGCAGCATTTGTAGCTGCTTGAGCTATCGATTTAGAAACTGATGATATGTAGGATCTCGCTTTATCTTCTATTTTAAGATCATTTTCCTGCATCTCTATAAAGCCACTTAATGTCTTGACCTGATCATCTTCTATTGGAATTTCATACTCTTTCTTTTCATTTCCATGGATTAACAATCTTTCAAGTTTCATTGCAGGCTCTCCCTCATATTTTCTTTCACAGCATACATCCAATGTACATGATACAGCATCAAGTAACCGTCCAAAACTGCTGGTGACCGCGGTGTCAAACATCATCTTGTTAAATACATCTGCTTTATTTCCCGTAAAATAATCTCCTTCTAACCCTAATTTTCTCTGAATAGCGAAAACTAATCTTCTAGGATCTTTTACCGCCTGGTCACTACCGATCAACGGAAAATTCTCAAGATGATACATCCTTTCATAATCTTCTCCAGTGCAGTACAATACCTCACCACCCCAACTGTTACCATCCTCTCCGTAACCCGTTCCGTCCACTGCTATACATATAATCTCATCTAGTCCCTGTTCTAACATCAGCGAGGCACCATGTGCCCAGTGATGCTGCACTTCAACTACTTCAGCATCAAATCTTTCAGCATACTCAATCCCCAATTTCCTGCTTTGATATTTTGGATGTAGATCTACGCCCACGGTTTGTATATCTCCGATACCGAGAATCTCACTCAAATAATCAACAGTATTTTTATAGAAAACCTTGGTCCCATAAGAACCAAGATCGCCCAAATACTGACTTGGATAAAGTTTTCCATTTTTAGAAAAGGCTACACACCCGCTCTGGTCAGCTCCTGCACCCATTACATTTCCTTCAAAGAAATCTAAATAATCTGGAACATAACCTCTAGACCTACGAATCACAGCTAGATCATCGCCATGAACGCGTATCAAAGAATCATCAATCCTATTCGCTATCTTTCTATTATGAAGTAAGAAATAATCCAAATCAAGATCAAATGCATCTTTATTTTTTATGATCATGGGTTCCTTCGGTATGTTTGCACTGGTCATTACCAAAGCATCTTCATCGATTTTATCAAAGATCAAATGATGTAATCCAGTATATGGAAGCATGATACCTATAGTGGGTAATCCCGGGGCAGCAAGGTCCAGCACATCCCTGTATTTTCTCTTCTTCTCATATATCATTATTGGTCTTCTAGGTCCAGTAAGAACTTCTTCACGCTCTACAAACGCATATTCAGAAACAGTTTCAACATCAGGCATCATCACCGCAAAAGGTTTCTCAGGTCGATGATATTTTTCTCTCAACTCTGGTATACTTTCTAATTTACATACGATATGCATCCCGCCCCAACTTTTTGCAACTGCAATCTCTCCGTCCTCTATGAGTTCAGAGAATTCATCGATACCACCCAACTCTTCTTTTTCAGCGTTGTACAAAGTATAATGCGGTCCACACTCTGGACATGACGTGGTCTGAGCATGAAATCTTCTATCCATAGGATTCTTATACTCATTTTTACAGTCGTCACACATAGGAAACTTCTTCATCGTAGTTTTTTCTCTATCGTATGGTAATGAATAAATCGCAGAATATCTTGCACCACAATTTGTACAGTTTGTGAAGGCGTAACCTTCTCTTTTATTTCCTTCAGTTTTCATCTCTTCGAGACAATCGTCGCAAAGTGCAGTGTCTACTGGTATGGTAGACGATTCTTTTTCACCTTCAGAGCTTGAAACTATCTCAAAATCCTCTCTATCTACTCTCTCTTCATAGGTGTCTATCTCAGTTATTTCAGCTAGAGGGGGAAGATTGTCTTTTAACTTTTCTATAAATTCATCTACATCACCATCTATCACCACTTCGACTTCACTCCCCATGTTTTTAACATGGCCCTTTAAACCTAACGACTGAGCTACTCGATAGACAGTTGGTCGAAAACCTACACCTTGGACTGTACCTTTGATTACGATCCGCATCAAGTATTAAACAATAAGAGTCTTTTTTATACTTATTCATCAAAATACTTTTTACCCAATAGGATATACCATGTTGATGATTTGTGGTGTTGACGAGGCTGGTAGAGGACCCGTCATAGGTCCTATGGTCATAGCTGGCGTCATAGTCAGTGACGATGTAGAGCTGATGGAAATAGGCGTGAAAGATTCAAAAAGACTAACACCTGCTAAAAGGTCAGAATTATTTGAAGAAATTGTGAATATATCGGATTACTGCGTTCGGGTGATTCCAGCCAAAGAGATCGATACTCTGAGAAAATCTACCAGTCTTAACAAAATAGAATCAAAAACTTTTGCATCTATCATAGGAGAACTCTGTTCAGAGGGAGATATAGCATATGTTGATTCTGCATCCACAGATGAAAAAAGCTTTGGTTCAGAGATAAAAAATATGCTGGAAAATGAAGTAGAAATCATATCCAAGCATGAAGCAGATGACACGTATCCAATAGTATCTGCTGCATCTATTTTAGCCAAGGTCAGAAGAGATAAAGAGATAAGAAATATCTCTGATAAAATTGGAATAGACGTAGGAAGTGGTTATCCCTCAGATATGAAAACAAGGGATTTTCTGACCAAATGGATCTCGGAGAACGACGAACTGCCTCCATATACCCGAAAAAGTTGGCAGACCTGCAAAGATCTGATGAATAAAGCAAAAACAAAAAGTCTAGATGACTTCTGAAAAGATTTTTATCAATCAAACACCTAACCAATGTAGGTCGATGTTCATGAGTGATGAAATAGAAGGTAGAAGTGTGCTGGAAGACATGGTCGAGAAATTCAAAAAGAAAATCAAAAATGATGATGAATTACGTGAGAAAGTTAAAGATTATGATAGAAAGATCATGATTGATTTTAAGGAGGATGATTTCTACAATCTTGAATTTAGAAGTGGAGAGGTAAGTGATGTTAGAGAAGGTCCTATCGACGATGCTGACATCACTATCAAAACTGATCCTGAAACTCTACACAACCTTTTAGAAGGGAACATGGGTGCTATGGAAGCCTATGCTAAAAAGAAGATGAAGATAGATGCTTCACTAACAGATATGCTGAAAATCAAAAATCTTCTCTAACTATATCTATCAACCTGGTCATCAGGAAGTTTCATGAATTCTCTAAGTAGAGTAGTAGCGTAACTTCCTTTATTCAATCCAAAACTGATGTTAAAACCACCAGGCTCTACATTCAACTCTAAATCTTTTACTGGTGAAAAAATCTCTCTCCTGGTTCCTCTAGAAGATATTGATGATATTTTGGGGATGATAAAATCATCCTTTTTTACACCTTCCTCTTCTATAATTTCTCGCTCTATCTCACCCATCTCTCCACCCGAAAAACTTGATTGACTGCCAAACAAAGTTGCACTTACATATGCTTTACACTGTTTTACCATAGATGAGGCTTTTTTTAAATTCCTCTCAGTCACTTCAACTTTCGTATTTTTATTAGGTAGACCATCCTTATCGGCAGGTAACAGTATGTCTCCGGCTAAAACGTCATCAACAGGATGACCTCGATTAATCCTTCCACAAATGATTTTATTAAAAAGATAGGATTGATATGCGTGAACGAACATCATCAATAAATTATGTGGAAGTGTTTTCAATGCACCCACGTAATCATCAGGATTATTTGAAATATGCCTGATTATTCTTTTCTCAAATGTCAGCATATGAGGATAATAATCCAATGCCTCCTTGTACTCCCAATCATTTTCCAACCGTTCTCTAGCATCATAGCACCTCTCATCCTCACCCTCGAAAGGATTTGCGATATACAATTTAACAGCATCTTCAAACTGGCCATCTATAATCATTTTTCCGATCTTATGAGTTATAGGTCTGATCGTCCCAAACCTCTGGACACCAAACCAGTTGGGAAATCCGCCATGTTCTTTTATCTTCTCTCCGATCTCATCCGTCCTATCTTTGACTTCGTCTTCAGATGGTTCAAGATCCCTCACAACTATCTCAAAATCATTCCCCGTATGTGCACCTATATACAGTGATCTATGTGAAGTGAACTTATCTAAAATCTCCACATCTTTGACACTCAATGATTCTAAATTCTCAGGTCCTGTCTTGAAAGACATCCACTGTACAGTAATAGCCCTTTTATCTTTAGTACCTGCAAAAGCGATGTCATCCCTGCTGATATTTAGAGATTGAGATAATTTACGGATCAATCTATTAGTCTCCCAATTACGGGACCAAACCTTAGCTATGGTATATTCTCCTTCGGTCTCTTCAAATAAATCGATACGTTCTTCTACCCTGAAATCCTCAGGATATTTTTTTAATTTCCCTCCAATACCAGGTGTCTCAGTATAAAATAACTCCAACCCCACCTCACTTTCCATTTAAAAGTCACCTTAAGGATTCTTATTCCTCTTCTTCACCAAACATATCTTCGTAAATATCCTCAAAAATTTGTTTAAAATTCTTTGCTATCTCGATCAATATCTCCTTGGGATCCTCCCCCTCTTCTACTTCCATCTTTAAAACAGGATCGTCCAACTCTTGGTGTTCTACAGAATAAGTTGCATCTGTGACTCGTTCATCTTGTATCAACTGTTCTATCAGAGGATACATCACGGTATCATCTGCATCTCTTACTTTTATCTCAAGCTTGTCTTCAGACCTTTCCAGTACTTTGAATTCCATATCATTTCACCATTTTGGATTTACGATTTGATATTTGTAGTTTTTACTATTATTTAAGGTATTTGTTTACCATCTTTATAGCACACACATCTCCACACATCGAGCATGTGTCCTCATCAGAAGGGTTTTTTTCCTTTCGATATCTTTTCGCTTTTTCAGGGTCTACCACCTTATCGAACATGTTTTCCCAATTCAGTTCATGTCTTGAATTCGATATAGTTTCGTCTATATCTTTATCCGTTCCTTTAGCGATATCAGCTGCATGCGCAGCTATTTTTGAAGCGATAGTCCCTTCTTTCACATCATCTATATCGGGTAAACCTAGGTGTTCAGCAGGTGTCACATAGCATAAGAAGTCTGCACCTTTATATGCTGCTAATGCACCACCGATCGCTCCTGCGATATGATCGTAACCTGGGGCAAAATCAGTGACTAAAGGTCCAAGCACATAAAATGGTGCTCCATCACACAATTCCTTCTCGATCTTAACGTTAGTTTCCACCTGATCAAGGGGGATATGCCCGGGTCCTTCTACCATTGCTTGTACATTAGCATCTCTCGATCTTTTCACCAATTCACCCAGAGTAATCAATTCCTGTATCTGTGATCGATCGGTAGCATCAGCTATTGAGCCTGGTCTAAATCCATCTCCTAGACTCAATGTTAGATTGTATTCTTCTGCCATCTCCAACAAATAATCGAACTCATCATACAGTGGGTTTTCTTCCTCATTATGAAGAATCCAGGCAGTTAGAAAAGATCCGCCTCTGCTGACGACATTTGTCAACCTGCCGCTTTCTTTTAGACTATCCACTACTTTTTTTGTCACTCCACAGTGGAGTGTAACGAAATCTACCCCATCCTCAGCATGTTTCCTTATGCTGTTGAATATATCATCAGAACTCATCTCTACAACAGCACTCTCTCTTGCTTTAGTCAAGCCACATTGATAGATAGGTACAGTACCCACTGGAAGATCTGTATTTTTAATAATCTTTTCCCTGATCTTATCTATATCTCCTCCAGTACTTAGATCCATAACAGCATCTGCACCGTACCTTTCTGCTACTTTTAATTTTTCTAATTCCTCATCAATATCACTTTTATCTTCAGAGGTGCCTAGATTTACATTTACTTTAATTTTCAAATCTTTACCTATCGCTTTTGGAGTTGGTTTATGGACAGGGTTATATGGAATCACAGCTTTACCATCTTTAATCGAAGAAGCTAATCTTTCAGCCGATACAGGTTCATTTTTAGAAGCTTTCTTCACGATCTTTGGCATAGTATTTTCACATTCATATGGAAGGGTCATCTCTCGAGCATCATAGGTAAACCCTTAAAACTTTTTTGATAGGCGGGGAGATTATGATATATATGTAAAACCTTTATATCCACGACTCCTGTTATTATTATCTACTGACATAGAGGTGGCCTCTTTGACTGAAGAAAAACAAATCATATGTGGCAACTGTGATGCTGAAATACCTGCAGATTCCGAAAAATGTCCAGTATGTGGCGTTCAAATAAATAAGAAGGAAGATGGAAAAAAAGAGAGTGAAGAAGAATCCCTAGACGATGTTATAGAATATATTATTGGAGAGGAGGATGAAGAGGAGATCCTAGACAAAATAAAGTCCATCGGGTCATCTACCCAGAAGAGCACTGAAGAATCTTTTCTTGATGAGGAATTTGACGAAGAGGAATTAGAAAAAGACGTCGAAGAGTATGAGGAGGTAAGTAAAGAGAATGAGGAGATCGAATTCGAGTGTCCTGTCTGTGGATCGATTGTATCAGAAGAAGATTCAAAATGTCCTAACTGTGGAGCTATTTTTGAGACTGAAGAGGAAGTAGAAGAAGATAAAATAGAGGATATAAAGAATGGAATAGATTATATCGAATCAGAATTAGCTGACTTGGAAGGTTCTAAAATCGATCTTACTTACCTTCAAAATGGTTTGAATGACTTGATTGATAGTTATGAAGAATCCAGATTTGAAGAGAGTGTAGAAATACTAGAAATTTTAGAAAAACAGATAGAAGATATCGGTGAGATTATCAATCTAATTAATGTCTCAAAAGAGAATCTACAGATCATATCTGAATATACAGATACAACAGCTTTTGAAAAACGTCTAGATACCATAATAGATAAAGCAGATGTGGGTGAGTATAAAACCTCATTAAAGGAGGCGAAATCACTCAACCAGGAACTTGAAGATATAAAATCTGGATATGAAGAAGAGCAGGAATCAAAAAAGAACAAACTCGAATCAAAAATTGAAGAAGCAAAGGGATACCTTAGTGAAGTTAGAGGTAAAAGTATAGATATCTCTGATATCAAAGAATGTATGAGAGATGCAGTATCTGCTAAGAAAGAGAATGATTTTTCTAAAGGTTTAGAAAATGCGGAGAGGGTTGTAGAAAAATCTGAATCGGTACTAAATATCTTAGATTTGGTCAACAAAGGGAAAGGCAAGTTTAAAGAAATGAAAAATAAAGATATATCTTACAAATTATATCTCGAGCGATTGAAGGATGGAAAATCACACGCAGACGATAGTAAATATGAGCTTGCCATGGAAACTCTAGAAGATGTGATTGAAGATATAGAAGAAGAAATTATGGAATTCGAAGAAGAAAAAATTGAAGAAAAGGAAAGCAAAGAGGAAATTGTTGAAGAGGATGAGGTTGAAAAAGAGGAGGAAGCTGAGAAGGAAAGGTTATCAGAGGACTTAGAAGGTCTATTGGATGATGCTAAAAAGAATTTAACTAAAGTGAGAAAAACGAAGATCTCAGTTTCCCTGGTAAAAGATCCTTTCAAAGACGCTGTTCAGGCAAGAAAGAAAGGTGACCTTGAATCAGCACTCAAAAAGGCAGAAACAGCAAATAAAAGAGCAGAAAAGATACTCGAGATCGAAGACCTGATGGATAACGCTAAGTCAAAAATAAAGACGTTAAAGGAAAAAAATATAGAATATAAAGAAAATTTAGAGCAGTTAAAAGAAGCAAAGAAGATATCAGATGAGGGAAGATACGAAGATTGTATCGAAAAAATTGAAGACCTGATCGACGTCTTAGATGAAGATCTAGTAAAGGCTGAAGAAAAAGAGAAAGAAAAATCAAAATTTATCGAAGAGATCGATGAACTGACAGCTGAGCTCGATAAACTAATCGATGATGCAAAAAGCTTGGATGCTGATATAAATAAAGCACTTGAGACTAAAAAATCAGCTTTACAAGAAAAAGATGCAGATAATCTTAAAGAAAGTATCAGCAAACTAAAAGAATCAATAGATATGATTCATGATGCTATAGAATATGAGATAGAAGAAGAATTGATGGAACTAGAACTTAATCTAGAAGACGGATGGGATGAAGAAGCTACTGAAGTCGTTGAAAAGATGATTTCTGATATAAGGGATAAGATCGAAGAAAAGAGATATGAGGATGTCCCTGAACTACTAGAAGAAGCAAGAGAAAAAGCCGAAGAGGCGTTAGGACCCATAACAAAATTAGAAGAAAAAATCTCCAATACTGACGAAATTATTTTCGAAGTAAAGATATTAGAGTACGATGTCTCCGAAGCTGAAAACGAACTCGAAAAAGCAAAAGAAGAATTGGAGCTCGGAGATTGGGATGAAGCAGAAAAACATCTAGAATTAACTGAAGAAAAGATAGCCGATAAAATACCCGAACTTTTAAAATCAAACATAAAACAATCAAGAGACGAGCTAAGAAAAGCAAAGATTAAAGGGATTGATATCTCCGGAGCTGTATCCACATTAAAAGAAGTAAAGATTGCTCAAAAAAGTGGTAACCTTAAGAAGGCTTTTGAAAAATATGAGGAGTTCAAAGAGGAAATGGATATTATAAAAGAACAGTACTGAAAAGCAAAAGAATAAAATATTAGCATAATCAAAAATATTTTGATGAAAAAAGATTTCGAATTGGCAGTCTTCGATATGGACGGAGTTCTAGTAGATGTTGAAAGCTCATGGGTTTGGGTTCATGACTATTTTAATGTAAACAATGATCATTCGTTAGAACTGTATTTAAAAGGTGAAATCGATGATCTAGAATTCATCAGAAGAGACATCGAGCTATGGAAGAGTGGAAATGATGAGTTAACTAAAGAGGATATCAAATCCATATTATCCAATGTGCCCCTAATGGATGGATACAGCAGATGCTTAAAAAATATTAAAGAAAAACAATATAAGACAGCTATAATCAGCGGTGGATTAAAACCACTTGCTGAACAGATAGGTTCGGATTACTTCGATGTTATAAAAGCCAACGATGTGGAAGAGATTGAGGGAAAACTTTCGGGAGAAGGAATCTTAGAAGTCAAATTGGACGATAAAGGTTCCACCTTCAATGAACTTTTAGATGAATTTGGTGTCAAATCTGAAAGGTGTGTTGCAGTCGGTAATAGTTTCATCGATTCACCGATGCTGGAGAAAGCAGGTCTAGGGATCGCTTTTGATCCTGCAGATGAAAAAGTAAAAAGGGCTGCAGATGTTATTATTGAAGAAAAAAATCTCTGCAGAGTACTAGATTATCTCTAAAATACAAAGGATTTAACTACTATAGTGTTCTAATTAATATATTATGTCAGATGTAAAGATGAAGGATCTCAGTTTGGAAGAGATCGCTGAAAAAATAGAGAGTATGAAGATAAGAGGAGCCGCTAAGATAGGGAGAGCAGCTGCTTGGGGCCTTAAAAATCTAGTCACCTCCTATGAAGGTGAGGATATCGATGAATTAAAAAATATGATCAAAGATGGAAGAGAAAGACTAAAATCTACAAGACCCACCGCAGTTTCACTACATAACGCAATAAGATATGTTTTAAAAGGGGGGTCTAAAAATGTTGAAGAAAGAAAAAGTATGATAAAAAACCGATCTGATCATTTTATTAAAAAATCCATAAATACAGGTGAAAAAATTGCGGAGTATGGGGGTGGAAGGATCAATGATGGAGATGTGATCCTAACCCATTGTAACAGCTCAATGGCCCTTGGATGCATAAAATATGCGTGGGATGAAGGAAAAGATATCTGTGTTATCGCTACTGAATCAAGACCTAAAAAGCAGGGATATATAACTATTAGAGAATTAGCAGATCATGGAGTCCCAGTTACACTGATAGTTGATTCTGCTGTAAGGTACAAAATGAAAGATGTTGACAAAGTCTACGTAGGGGCTGATACAGTTGCTTCTAACGGGGCAGTAATCAATAAGATTGGTACATCACAAGTTGCTCTCTGCGCCCATGAAGCTAGAGTTCCTGTAACTGTCTGTGCAGAGACCTATAAATTTTCCAGTGAAACTGCTTTTGGTGATCTTATTGAGATAGAAGAAAGGAATCCAGATGAAATCGTGAATCCTGAAGAGTTCCCTGATGTGAATATAAGCAATCCGGTTTTCGATGCTACTCCCGCTAAATACGTAGATTCTATCATTACAGAGGAAGGAGTTATATCCCCCTCTTATGCATACAAAATAATTAAGGAGATGGAAGAATGACCATAGATTATCTTGCATTGGGTGAAGAGTTAGATTCGGAAGAATATGTTATATGTGAATATACGGTAAAAAGTGATCTTGATATAGAGACTGCTGGTAAAAGGATCGCAGAAGAAGAATCCACAGGAACATGGACTATGCCGACTACTCTTTCAGATGACATCTTTAAAAAATATGGAGCAAAAGTAGTTAAGGCGGAGGGAAATCTAGTGAGAATAGGTTATCCTACAATCGATTTTTCTGGAGAGATCGGAGGAATTCCTCAGATACTGAGTATAATTGCTGGTAACCTGTTTGGGCTTGATTCTTTAGAGGGTGTGAGACTAGTAGATTTGGAGCTCCCTTCAAGTACAGTAAAACAGTATCCTGGACCTCAGTTTGGGATAGATGGATTGAGGGATATATTGGATAGACCTAACAAACCCCTAATCGGTACTATCGTTAAACCAAAGATAGGTCTGCCGCCAAAAGAGTTTGCAGATTATGTATATAAAGCTGGAAAAGGCGGCTTGACCAATTCAAAAGATGATGAGACTTTAGTCGATCAAGACTTCTGTCCACTGGAAGATAGGGTGAATAAAGTAAGTGAAAAATTAGACCTTCTAGAAGAAGAGGAGCTTAAGATGATCCATGCACACAATATCAGTACCACCGCCCATCGGATCTTGGAGGCTGCTGACCTTGCTCTAGAGAACGGTGCTAGACAACTCATGGTCGATGTGCTCACAGTTGGTTTTTCTGGAGTTCAAGCTTTGGCTGAAGATCCTTCAGTTGATGTGCCAATTCATGTTCACAGAGCTATGCACGGGGCCATCACAAAGAACCCTGAACACGGTATTTCTATGCCAGTAATAGCTAAATTAGTTAGAATGGCAGGAGGAGACGCACTACATACGGGAACTTATGGCACGGGTAAAATGCATGCAGACATACGAGAAGAGCTACATTCAAAAAGAGTCCTATTGGATGATATGCATGGATTGAAAAAGATGATGCCAGTTGCAAGCGGAGGTCTTCATCCCGGACTAGTTCCTGAATTAGTGAAAAAGAGTGGATGGGATGTACAGATACAAGCAGGTGGAGGAGTATCTGGTCATCCTGACGGAGTGAGAGCCGGTGCAGCCGCTTTAAGAAAAGCCGTGGATGCATCTTACGAAGAAATTGATCTAGAAGAATATGCTGAAAATCACGAAGAATTGAAAAAGGCTTTGGAAAAATGGATGTGATACGATGGAACTAGAAGCCCAAAAGATAGACCTTGAAGCTGGGGATTACGTAGTTGTTCTAAACAAAAAAGATGCAGAAAGACTGGGATTGAGAAGTCAAGCGAGAGTAAAAGTTTCTAAAGGTGACAAAAGAGTAACTGCAATTGTAGAAACTTCTAAATCATTAGTTAAAGAGGGATGTGTTGGTTTACTTCAAAGGGTCTATGATAAACTTGAAGCAAAAAAGGGAGATACTCTAAAAATAGTTCAAACAGGAAGACCAGAATCTATAGATCATATAAAAGAAAAGTTAGAGGGAAAAGAGTTAACGACACATGCTATAAACGAAATTATAGAAGATATCGTAAATCAAAAGCTTTCAGATATCGAACTATCAGCATACGTTTCTGGCGTGTATTCCCAGGGTATGAACAACAGAGAGATTAAAGACTTAATTCAAGCTATGTATAAAACTGGGGATGTTATAGAATTTGATAAACATCCTATATTCGATCATCACAGTATCGGAGGTGTTCCAGGAAATAAGATTACATTGTTGATCGTTCCAATCGTTGCTGCAGCAGATCTTATCATACCTAAAACAAGTTCTAGAGCAATATCTAGCGCTGGTGGAACGGCAGATATTTTTGAAGTATTATGCAATGTGACTTTGTCCACTGATGATGTCAAGAAGATCGCTGAAGATATTGGAGGGACTATAGCATGGGGTGGAGCTGTAAACCTAGCCCCAAGCGATGACATGATAATAAGAGCCGAGTATCCACTTCGTATTGACCCATACCCACAGGTCATGGCTTCTGTACTTTCCAAGAAAAAAGCTGCTGGAGCAGAATATCTCGTGATGGACATACCTGTCGGTCCCAATACTAAAGTAGAAAGCATGGAGCTTGGAAGGAAATATGCAAGAGATTTCGTTGCCCTAGGTGAAGATATAGGTATAAAAGTAAGCTGTGCTTTAAGTTATGGTGGACAGCCTGTAGGAAATGCTGTTGGACCAGCTGTGGAGGCTAAAGAAGCATTAGCGGCATTGGAAGGAAAAGAGGTTCCATCAAGTCTTATAGAAAAATCAACAAGTTTAGCAGGTATGGTATTGGAACAGGGTGGATTCAGAGATGGAAAAAAGAAAGCAAAAGAGCTTCTAGAAAGTGGTAAAGCACTTGAAAAGATGAAAGAGATAATAGAGCATCAGGGAGGAGATCCAGATATCGATTCTGAATCTGTGAATACTGGGGAATATAAGAAAGAAGTCCACTCCAATCGAGAGGGATATGTTGACAGTATCAACAATCATGACATCATACAGATAGTAAGGACTGCAGGAGCACCACATAATAAAGGTGCTGGACTCATACTGCATAAAAAGAAAGGAGATAAAGTAACCTTAGATGAACCATTATACACAATTCATGCAGAACACAAAAGGAAGTTAGATGATGCTGTGAAACTAGCTAATCATCTCAAACCCCTAAATATTGAAGGTATGATTTTAGAAAAACATCCAGATTACGAGAACGTTTAAGAATGATGTCTTAGCCTGACTGCCTCTCCAGCTTCAGCTTCTTTCATCTCCTCTCCAGACATGGTTGCTGGGCCCACCCCTCTTAATTCTCCATCATGAACCACGATCACTTCATCTTCAGGTGCTATATGGGGGTCAGCATCTTCTACCCCAACAGCGAATACGCTCCCTTTAGGTTGAAAATCATCAATCTCAGCCTGAAATATATTTTCTTTCTGTAATATCTCTGCCCCGTGTAATGTCAAAGATATCAGCCCCCTTTTAGATACGATCATACCTCTCTGATGCTGATCATCCACTATCTTGTAATCTGGATATCTTCCCCTTATGTACGCACCATCTACAAGCTTTTCTCCCTTCTCACCGAACTGGAACCGTGAAAACGAACGTAGATTTTCTTTAAGAAACTTACTCCTATCTCCTCTTCCTTCTCCACAATATTCCTTCAATGTATCTTTCAATCTATCGATAGAAGAATTATCAGTAGGATAATCTCCCTGAATAGTATCGATAACATCTATTTTTTCTAGAACAAAATCCATATCTTTTGGAAGGTGACTGATTATATGCTTGTAATTTCCTTTCTCAATGATCGAATTCAAAAGCTCTAAAATTATTTCTTTCTCATCAGAGAACCATTGATGGGAAACAGGGATGTCATACTGCTGAGCAGGATAGAACTGCTCTATCTCCCTTGGTACTGCTCCTAATGGTGATGTAAGCATTAGATCATGTATTTTAGTCCAGTCAGCGCTGCTCGTAGCCTCTCTGATCCTTTTATGAGTCCTTGATTGGAAATATGGTTTGTATGCTGAACATGGTAAAAGTAGAAGAATATCTCTTTCCGGTGGTCTGTATCTATTTTTTATCCTCTCTCTGAATCGCTTTATATCAGGTCGGTTCAGACCTTCACGAGTTGTCACGTTCACTCTATCTCCCGTGACTGGAACCTTGTTTTTGAACAGATCATATTCCTTATCCGTTTTCCTTAAAGCTTCCACCATCCAGGGTTCCGATCTTACTCTACTTTCGACGAGTTCTCTTACACCTTTCTTATCTATAGCATTTCTAAGAAGTCTCAACTCATCGTGAAGATTTCGATAACTTCTTTCATGATCACCTGGGAAACCAATCCAATCTGTCAATTCGATTCTATCAAGATTCATATACTCTATAAAAGCTGAATCGAATAGATCAACACCTAGATATGCTAATAAGGCGATATTGTTTGGTTGAGCTATCCCTGGGGTGTATATCAATTTATGAAAGGGGATCTTTTTTCTCAAATTGATGATTTTATCTACAAGAAGAGGAGTCCGCTTTAAAAGTTGTGGGGCGTTGCCTATTATATACAATTCTGCTTCATGATCAGGTTCCTGATCATAGATAACCTGAATTTTTTCATTTCCTCCCTTAGCTCTTGTATAATCATCATCTATTTCCTGAGGATAACCAAATGTTGAAGGTACTGAATTAAATCTCTCTCCCGATTCAAATATCGATGATGGAATCTGCAGGGTTGATTCTTCTGAATCAGATATCGTAGCTTCAGCAAATTCAGGTGGTTCGAAATTAACTCCTTTTAAAAAAAGGATATTTGGAGTGTCTATCTTATTTTCATCGAATTCCCAATAACCCTTTTTAGAGAGACCCCATCGTTCTATAATCTCGATCATCTAAAAACACTAATACAAACAAGTTAAAAAGTATTCTTATACAAAAACAGTAATTATAAAAAAATAAAAAAAGGACTAAGTTTTTTACTTAGTCCTCTTTCATTATCTTCATCCAGCCGCCTGATTCATAGACAGCTAGATTTCTTTTTTCGAGTTTGTCCTCAAATTCATCCCAGGAGATAACCTTAATTCTGTCGTTATTACCTTTTGTAAATTGAATACCATTGGTGCCGCTTACTTGTCCTGGTTTAAGTCCTTTTTCTTCAGCGATTTCCCTTGCTTTGGAAACGCTTATTTTTTCCATGCTCATATTATATCCACCTTCTATTACAGAGTTTTTATGACGCTAAGCAAGAACCATGCCTTGCTTTATCCGAAAAATATGACGATTTTCGGATGACATACGTCATATCTTACCCCAGAATCTAAATAACCTATTAATATAAATATATTTCGCTAATAATCAGTGATTTTAGATGTTTTTTTACTGAAAAAACCCTTATTTAAACGTTGAAAGAGCATTTTGTCTGACAAATAAGACTTCGTAAATTATTAATATTTTGACGATATGCTTAATTAAACATAATGGTGCGAAAAATGAAAAAATGGATGGCTATAATAACCATCATATTGATAAGCCTGATAAGTCTAACTGGCTGTGTAGGAAGTAAAGAGAGGGTGCTAAATGTTTACCATGCTGGTTCCTTATCTGTTCCTTTCGATGAGATTGAAAAGAAGTTTGAACATGAAAATCCAGATATTGATGTCAGACGACAAGGAGCAGGTAGTGTTACTACGATAAAGAAAGTAACTGAACAAGGTAAACAACCTGATGTAGTAGCGGTTGCAGACTATTCTTTGATACCCGATTTGATGTACAAAAAGGACAAAGCTTCGTGGACAGTTAGATTTGCAAAAAATAGGATGGTGATCGCATATACCGAAAACAGCGCCTACAGAGATGAAATTAATGAGGACAACTGGTACGAGATCTTAAATAAAAATGATGTGAAATTCGGGTTCAGTAATCCCAATGACGATCCATGTGGATACAGGTCTCAGATGGTAACACTTTTAGCGGAAGATCACTACAAGTATGATAAGATATTTGATAGTCTGATAGAGAAAAATACTGCTATAAGGGCAGAAGGTTATAATATAACCGCTCCAAAAGATCTAAATGTTAAGACCAAAAAACTCATGGTTAGAAGTGCAGAAGTCGATTTGATGGCCGCTCTAGAAGCCGGTGAGATAGATTATCTGTTCATCTATCAGAGCGTTGCAGAACAGCATGAAGGTGTCGATTTTGTACAGCTTCCTCCACAGATTGATCTGAGCAGTGTAGAATACGCTGATAAATATGGTAAAGTAACATTAACGAGATATACTGGGGAAAAATCAGTCGGAAAACCTATAGTGTACGGTATAACTATACCCAGCACTGTTAAGAATAAAGAACTGGCTGTGGAATTTGCCAAATTTTTGCTTAGTGAAACAGGACAGGATGTGTTGAAAAACAATGGACAACCACCCATCAATCCACCAAAGGTAGATAATATAAACAATATACCTAATGAATTAAAGGGTTTAGTAGAAAAAGGATAAGGTGTTTAAATTTGAGATCAAAGGTGACTCCTACAACCATAATATTGCTCTTGGCCCCAATCCTGACGATATTATACTTTCTAGAAATATGGATAGGATTAGCTCTATTCCTGGTATCTTCAGCAGTTATTATTTATCTATTTGCTGAAAAAGAAGAAGAAGGAGTCACCTTCATACTTTTTTCCATATTTGGACTGCTTCTCATAATTTTTGTTTTACTGCCTATATCCGAACTGATCTATGCTGCCTTACCTGATTTAGATAGAGCTTTACATGATCCAGAAGCTGTTAATTCTATACTTCTAAGTTTGAGTGCAGCTCTGGTAGCTACTTTGATCGGACTCTTTTTTGGCATACCTCTCTCATACGTTTTAGCAAGAAAAGATTTTCCGGGTAAATCCTTTGTTGAAGGTATAATCGATCTTCCAATGGTAGTTCCTCACACAGTGGCGGGGATAGCTCTTCTTGTAGTATTCGGGAGACATGGTAGTCTAGGCGAGCCACTCGATGCAGTAGGAATCAACTTCATAGATGCTTTTCCTGGCATAGTAGTTGCCATGCTTTTCGTTAGCATCCCTTTTATTGTAAATCAAGTCAGAGAGGGCTTTGAAGATGTTGATCCAAGACTGGAACTGGTAGCGATGAGTCTTGGTGCTGACAGAAAGAAAGCATTTTTTACTGTCTCTCTACCTTTGATCAAAAGAAATATAGTTTCTGGAGGATTGATGGCCTGGGCTAGAGCGATAAGTGAATTTGGAGCAGTTGTATTGATCGCTTATTTCCCGATGACTGCTCCTGTTTATATCTACGAGATCTTTTTACAGAAAGGACTTTTTGCAGCCCGACCAATCGCAGCCCTACTCCTACTTATTACCCTAACCATCTTCATAGCACTAAGAACTATAACTGGGAGGTTCAGTCTATATGATAAAGATTAAAAACCTATCAAGAAGATGGGACGATTTTGATCTCAGTGATATATCACTGGAAGTAAACAATGATGAATATTTTGTTATTCTTGGACCAACAGGTGCTGGAAAAACACTTTTACTCGAATTATTGGCTGGTTTTCATATACCAGATGAAGGAAAAATCATAATTGATGAGGAGAATTATACTGAACTACCTCCAAACAAAAGAGGTTTTGCTTTTGTCTACCAGGATTATATGCTTTTTCCACATATGAATGTGGAGGAAAATATCGCTTACGGATTGAAGATGAAAAATGAAAAAAATATTGATAAAAAGGTAGAAAATATTGCTGAAAAAGTCGATGTTACTCATCTTTTAGAAAGAAAACCATTAACTTTGAGTGGAGGAGAGCAGCAGAGAGTTTCTCTAGCTAGAGCCATCGTCTTAAATCCTGACATATTACTGCTGGACGAACCTTTTGGTTCTCTAGACTATAAAACTGCTAAGAATCTGAGAGAGCTGGTTAAAAAATTACATAATAAGTTTGATGGAACAATAATACATGTGACCCATAATCAGGAAGAAGCTGTAACACTAGGAGATCGGGTTGCAGTGATGAAACAAGGAGAAATAGAACAGATCGGTAAACCAGAAGAGATCATGAGAAAACCACACTCCAAGTTTATCGCTGAATTTGTAGGAACTGGAAATATATTTCATGGGGTAGCTAATAGAGATAAAGATATTACAACAATCAATGTAAAGGATAAAAAGATCTTTTCAACTGCCCCTATGAGCGGTGAAGTGATAGTTACTATAAGACCTGAAGATATCATAATCTCAAAGGAATCGTTCGAATCCAGTGCTAGGAATAGTTTTAAAGGAGAAATAAAAAGAATAATCGATAGAGGTAATTTTCACGAAATCCAGGTAGATATAGGATTACCTATCATCGTTTATGTAACTAAACAATCTATCGAAAGATTAGATATGTGTAAGGGTAAAAATATCTATATCATGTTTAAGGCTTCAGCGGTTCACTTATTCAAGGAGTGATCATTCCGGGAAAATAGGTACGTAAACATCCAATTCTGACTCTTCTAAATTCTCAACGCCTTTAAATTTCTCTTCATCATATCTCTGATAATCATAAAGGTAACCGTTGACCATCCTTAGATAATAATCAGAATCAGGTAACCACTCGTTGTAAACAAGGTCTTCCCATTCATTTATCTCTTGACCTTTCAGTTTAAAATTAACATATGTACTTGCAGGGATCACTTTTGCAGTCAAATCTATTGGGATGTATTCAAAATCTTCAATATCTACACCTATGAAGGTTCTAAAAGCTCCACTTTCCTTAAAAGCTTCCTCTTTCCAAATATGCATTTCATAGGAGTATTTTTCATTGATGACCTTATCCTCGATAAGGTCCCAATTCTGTTTACAGAAATCCGAAAATCTCCCCCATAAATCGTTGATCTGATTATCCTCTCCTTCTACATCGTCTATAAACCCATAATACTCCATACCTAAGAGTTTAACTGGATCATTCTCTATAATCTCTACTTCCATGGTTAACACCTGTTTATAACAACTCGCTTCATCTATTTACATTTTTTAGATAATAGTTTTCATTTTAAAACATAACCACATCTATCTTTTCACCTTTATCAACCAATTCCACGTTTTCGGGTATCTCAAAGTAGCCGTCTGCGTTGGCCATACTGGTTATCGCTCCTGACTGTTTATAAACTGGATAAGCTTTTTGTCTTTCCAATCTTACTGTCATGTACTGCTGTCTGCCTAATGATGAGGCTATCCTTTTCTGCAATACAGCCTTTACAGTTCTCTCAGCCGGATCTGGCAGGCCTGCCATCTTACGAAGAGTAGGTCTGATCAACTGCTGTGCAGTGTTCAAGCATGATGTTGGATATCCAGGCATACCTATCACAGGTGTGCCTTCAACTTTTCCAAATAGAGTTGGTTTGCCAGGTTTCAGCTTGACTCCGTGGAAAATGACTTCCCCAATAGAATCTAATGCGTCTACAAGGATGTCTTTATCTCCAACAGAACTACCTCCGGAGAATAAAACCATATCGAGTTCTTCTGCTCTTTTTTCGATTGCTTCTTTCAGTCCTTCTATAGTGTCTTGAACGATCG
This sequence comes from Thermoplasmata archaeon, assembly GCA_046538435.1. GTDB lineage: Archaea > Thermoplasmatota > Thermoplasmata > Halarchaeoplasmatales > Halarchaeoplasmataceae > CAYSTL01. The sequence goes on from JBKHIX010000025.1 coordinate 21,936, forward strand.
TACCCTTAACAGGTATACATCCGTTCTTTTTGATCAAACTGCTCAGCGTATAAGAATTGACATCGTATATCTGACCGGGTTTCAACTCTTCTCCAAGTGGTA
>JBKHIX010000125.1:0-4868 GCA_046538435.1 Thermoplasmata archaeon
CTTGAGACATATAATAGATCTCGACTTCAAATAACTCCCAATAGTCGTAGCTACTAGTTCCATTTGTGCTGTTGAATCTAAATGCTGCTTTTACCTGGGATTCACCGTCTGCATAATCTGAGATATCATATTCATAAACACCGTCTTCATCACCTAGATGATCTAATAAAGTCCATGAGGAACCATTGTCATTACTTATAAGCACATCACCATATGAATCACCTGATAAACTGCTGTTGTAGAAATTATGATCCATACTTAACTGGGTGTTTACAGCTTCCGTTGCATTTATTGAAGGTGTTATAAGCCATTCGTCCTGCCATACGTCTTCATCTGCTTCGTCACATCTTGCATATTTATCACCATAATCATCTTCATAATGTTCCCAGGTAGTTGCTGATTTATTATCTATTGTCCAATTTTCTGGTATTCCTGCTTCAAAATCTTCTGATATCATCAGATTTTTCCTACTTATTGTAGCATTTACTGGGAAAGTTTCATCGAATGTTCCGTAATTGGTTACATTAGCGATCACTTCTTCAGGCTCTCCAGGTGTAAATCCTTCAGGAGATAATATATCTGTAGCAGCAACGTCATGATAATCTATTACCGTGATTTCTTTAGTCACAGAATCATTTGCTGGATTGGTATCGCCTGATAGCTGTGTTGTAGAATTCATTAAGAATGTTCCTTCTCCAGACGGTGTCCAATCAGCAAAATTAACAGTTTTACTTTCATTTGCATTTAGATCAACAGTAACTTCATCTGTGTATTCCTGATTATAATAATAGACTTCTACATTATCTATTGACCAGTCATCGAAATCAGAACCTCCATCAGTACTGTTGAATCTAAATGCTACTTTAACATCAGAACTACCATCTGCATAATTGGATATATCAAAAGTAAATGTTCCATCAGAATCTCCTAATCTTTCTATTAAATTCCATGTTGAACCATTATCATTGCTGACTAATACGTCTCCATATGAATCACCTGAATAACTGCTGTTATAGAAATCACTATCGAAGCTTATATAGGTATTTGTAGCACTTGATGCGTTAATTTCTGGTGTTATCAGAGATTCATCTTGCCAGACACCATCTTTTTCTTCTACAGTAGCGTATGGTGTATCAAATGTATATCCATCATCCCAATACCACGTTTCCGCTGATTGGTTATCAATCGTCCAGTCTGATGGTATATTGTCGTTGAAATCTTCGTCTATTAAATTAACCTCCTGAGCAATAGTTGTATTCACAGGCACATCTGTAAGATCATTATCACCATAATTTTCGACAACAGCGCTAACAGAATGAGCACTAGTGTTGACTCTATCTCCAGGTGACGTTATCTCTTCAACGCCAACATCGTCAGTTGCCATAGGTTTATTGTCCTGTAAGCTGTTTGAGTTCATTGATTGTCCTACAGAAGCATCATAACCAGGGTCTTCATCAAGATATCTTGCCTCTATTGTATCATTATGTGAAACATGAAGTACACCTTCTTCATCAACGAGACTAGTAGTTATGTTGCCTTGGAATACTCCATCTCCGGTTTCGTTCAGCGTTACGATTTCACCACTAGGTTCTGTATCGCTCGTGATGTTTATGTCATAGGTTCCTTCACCTTTAAGATCTATATCATTGAGCTCGATATTCACTGTAGAATTACCCTGATATTCAGACTGATCAAGTTCAATAGTTCCATTCTTAGCTCCAACAGTAGGTGTATTGAATACAGCTAATGCAAAGTCCTGATCCACTTCATCTGTTTCAGTTACTGCGTCTTCAACTATATTCTTAGCTTCTACTTCAATGGTATATTTACCAGATTTTAGTTCTTCCGGTGGGATGAACACATTTTCTATGTTATTACGATCATCGTTGTCATCACCATCTGTATCGAATCCAGAATCGATCTGACCTGAACCTATTACAGACATTCCATCTTCGAATGCATTACCGTACCAAACATCTCCAGATGGATCGATAACTTTCAACCAAAGATCGTTCTTCAATGCAGGATTAGTCTCTGTACCACTATCTGGTTCACCATAGACGTCAGAATATGCCATTGTAACATTCAATGGATAATCTGTATCATCAACATTTACATCATAAGATACAGCATCACCTGTTTCTAGGTTTTCTGGTCTATCCCAAACATCCCATCCAGGATAGTTATCTTGGTCTACAATAGGCGGTAGGAATACTCTACCCCATCCTTCAGCTGCGTTGGGTATTGGATCCGTATTTCCTGCTTCATCGTCCATATCCTTTGCTGCATTTATCATCAGAGCTTTTGTCATCTCAGGACTTGGTGTTTCCTCGTAAGTTTCTTCATAATAACTAGCTATTACCGCGCCAGCTCCTGCTGCTGTTGGTCCGGCCATGGATGTTCCATCACACCATTCGTATCTGCTATCTTCTGTATATGTACCATATAAAGCATCACTTCCTGCATCTGGTGAAGCTAGAGATAATGTTCCTTCACCTGGTGCTGCAACATCTGGTTTGACCCTTCCATCCATCTCCAAACCTTGAGAGCTGAAATCACTGATATCGTCGGGATTACTAACATCACTACCCATACCATTTCCATAACTCGTCGAATCTGGCATGTAATTTTTAGAAGAACCTACTCCAACAACATTTTTTGCTGAAGCGGGACTCGTGATAGCATTTTCTGAACCGCCATTACCAGCTGAAACGAATATACTCATAGGTTGTTCACCAGGTTCCTCATCGTTTGCATCTCTTACAGCATTATCATAAGCTGTATCTGTCTCTGCATATTGGCTATCACCACGACTTTCACCCCAAGAGTTTGTACTTATGTAAGCGTCTCCGTTTATTTTACCATCTGCAGGTACATCGTAATAATCATCTGGAAAATCAGCTGATCCGTCAGTCTCGAATATCTGACTTACCCATAAATTAGATTCGGGTGCAGATCCTTGAGCCACATAAAAATCAGTCCAACCTTCGTAGGTAACTCCATTGCCATTATAAGTATCACCTGCTGCTAAACCTGCACAATGAGTACCATGACCATAACCGTCATGCCATCCGTCAACAGTTGATCCCATATCGGTTCCACCGAGTACTCTACCTGTTAAATCATTGTGACCTGCGTCAGGAGTACTTCCATCGCCAAGACCTGTATCAGCTACCTGAATTGTTACATCTTGACCTTTGTATCCCAATTGATTAGCATGGCTTCCATATTCACCTTCTCCTCTATAAGGTGCATCTTCTGGGTTGTCTGAATCAAAATAACCTCCAGTAATCTGAGTTCCTATTTCATCTTTCAACTCGTGTTCTTTATAAGGTGTTATGTACCTTACACTCGGATTCTCTGCTATTTCAATAAGATCTGCTCTGCTATCGGTTTGAACCATCACTTTGTAATAGCCCGTTTCCAGTTTTTCATACATTTCTACTTTATCAACGTTTGATACTAATGATGTTGCTTCCGAAAATGACGTTTCTCCGTCCATGAAAATCTTAATCCTGTAAGATTGGTCAACTTCTTCAGCTTCCATTATCTTATCGTCTATTTTGTACTCTGGGTGATAAATACCTGTCCAATCAACAAAATCTAATGATTCCACTTTTTCTCTTTGTCTAGGAGTCATCCTTACCAAGTATGCATAATTTGGTACGTAATTAATTAAACGTACTCCTATGTTTTCAAGTTCTGTTCTCCATTCAGGATTTATTGGGCCTAACATGTGTACCAAATATGCTCCTTGTTCTCCTTCTTTAAAATCGTCCCTTTTTAATGATATGTCTGGTGATTCCTCTGTAAAGTCAAACTTATGACCACCAGGAGATAAAACCGTTCTATCATTCAACGGATCATATTCGATACCATTCCTTGATAGAAGATCCATTTCATCTTCTGTTCCTTTTATCAAGGCATAGTTGTTATATCTGTCCAATATTTCTAATCCCATTTCATTAATCGTTGATATATCTTTTATATCCCTTGTATTTACTAAAATTATCTTAGAATTTACTTCTTCGCTAGGTGATTCTGTATTCACTAAGGCACTTGCAGCGCTAGATAATATAGAAAAAACTAGTATCGCTACACAAACAAATGCCGTAACCTTTTCTATTTTTTTTCCTTTCATGTTTTCACTCATTTAATCATTTACCTTTAATCTCGATGAGATCATCTTTAGTACAACTTATTTTTACTCAACTTGTTTGTTTTTTTCACACCTTAAATTCACGTTATATTTTTGTTTCAAACGTATTTCCTACAATCGTATCCAATGCCAGTCACTAATGACCTCACCATTAGGTATCTACTTCCATAACTCTATTAATCCATATATTAGTATTAAGTGCACATGTGCGGTTTTAGGGCAAAATTTAATTACCAAATAACAAAATACCAAAAAGGAAAATGAATTCAACCATTAAGGAAAGAATCCTGCTGCATTTGGTAAATTTTACCCCTCAAACCCTAAAGAGAAAAGCTTCCTACTATGTGTCACAAAATGGCATAGCAGAAGCTGTTGAAGGAAGTAGAAGTAGAGTGAGTAGAATTCTTAGAAATATGGAAAGAAACGGTTCTATCAAAGTTAAAAAGAAATATATTGAAAATAACCAAAAAAGAAAATTTAAGGTATATCATCTTACAAAAAAAGGAAAAGCTCAAGCTAATGATTTGCGAAATAAGTACAAAAAAGAGAAGATATACGTAAAAACAAAGGAGGGGGTCGATAAACGAAAAATTGATGAAATCTTAGACTTTTATGAAGACGACGAAACTCTTTTAAGTATCTTAATAGAGTTAAAAGATAAAGATAAAATCGATCTTACTAAGAATAAGATTAAAATTACAGATTCTTT
>JBKHIX010000026.1:0-21932 GCA_046538435.1 Thermoplasmata archaeon
CTACAGGGCTAATTTATGTAGTAACTTCTAAACGAGTTTCATCATAGATGAAAGAGAACTTATTTAAAAATCTTACTAGTCCAAGTTTATATATACCCTTTTCATTTTAATAATGAGGTCAATATTATGAAAAACTTAGAAGTTGTCTTGATAGCGCTATTATCCACGGCAGCTGCTGTTCTAACATGGTATATTCTTAATCAATTGACTGGAGGAAAAAGTGCATTTTTAAGTTCATACTACAGTATATTGATATTTCCACCTATTTTCGTAGCTATATTTCTGTTCCTAAGAAAATATCAAAAATAAGAAATTTAGCATCTTTTATCTTTCATACTTGTACAACAGATATTCATCGTGTTCTTCATCGATCTCGAAACCTTCTTCTTTTAACAGTTCCTTCGTGGGTTCGTTACCTTTCTGGACTCTAGATTTCATTGGATCCTCAGTATTATCTAATGTAAATCTGAGAAGCATCCTACCTATACCCATCCTTCTATGGTTATCCAAAACTCCTAAATGCTCAAGGAGTAATCCATCTCTCCCAACCACAATTATTATGCCAACTGGTTTATCACCTCTCCATGCAACAGCAGAACAATCTTCTACAGCATCTAGAAGAGACTCTTCAATCTCTTTCTGGATCTCCCAATGACTGTGGCCTTCAGGAAATATGCTGTAGACCAAATCAACCAATTTTTCTCGGTCCAAGGAATCTAAAGGACGGGCGGTTACTTTCATCGTTTAGTTGTATTGATTTATCCAATAAAAGCGTTTTGCAACATAGAGCATGTAACATTTTAGTATCAGTTCAATAATTAGCCAAAACAATGAAACTCTCTAAGTTCGATTATGACCTACCAAAAGAAAGAATAGCGCAGAGACCTATGAAACCTAGAGATGAGTCTAAACTTTTCTATTTGGGTAAAGATGAAAAGAAACACCTTAAATTCAAAGATATACCTGACCTTCTCAAAGAAGGAGATGTTTTAGTAAAGAACAAATCAAAAGTCCTACCTGCAAGAGTTTATGGGAAAAAAGACACTGGAGGAAAAGTAGAAGTTCTTTTCCACCGTCCAGTAGAAAATGGATGGGAATGTCTTATCAAAGGAAGCAATATCAAGGAAGGTCGTGAGATAGTCCTTAACGAGAAAAAGTATGATATTGTCGAAAGCGGTGAAGGGGGGAGATTTACCATAAGCTGTGAAGATGCAAAAGACCTGATGAAAGAAGAAGGAAGCATGCCCACCCCGCCATACATCAAAAAAAATTTATCGGATCCAGATGAGTATCAAACCGTATATGCGAAGGAAGAAGGATCTATAGCAGCTCCTACCGCAGGATTTCATTTCACAGAAGAACTCCTCAAAAAAATCAAATCGAAAGGTGTAGAGATCTACGATATCACCCTACATGTAGGACCAGGAACATTTCTACCGGTCAGAACGGAAGAGATAGAAGACCATGAACTTGGAGAGGAATATTATAAGATCGATAGGGAAACTGCAGAAGCTATCACGGAAGCAAACAAGGAAGGAAGGAGAGTGATACCAGTAGGAACAACCAGTGTAAGAACTCTGGAAACAGTATCTGAAGATGGGATAGTAAGACCAGGAGAAGGTTGGTCCGACCTATTCATATATCCTGGTTATGAATTCCAGTCTGGAATAGACCTACTGTTGACTAACTTCCACCTACCTAAATCTACACTCCTGATGCTGGTCAGCGCTTTTGCTGGAAGAAAACGGATACTCAAAGCTTACAAAGAAGCTGTTGAAAGAAACTACAGATTCTACAGTTTTGGAGATTCCATGCTGATCGAGGGGAAATGATGTTTGAGATCAAATCTACAGATAGAGAGGCAAGAACTGGTGAATTTACTGTTAACGGAAAAAAAGCAAAAACCCCTTTCTTCATGCCCGTGGCTACAAGAGGGGGAGTTAAAACTTTGACTTCAGAAGATCTCCACGAAATAGGAACACAGGTGATCATCTCTAATATGTATCATCTTTTGATGAAGCCTGGAGTAGAGATAATAGAAGATGCTGGTGGCCTTCATGAATTCATGAACTGGGACGGAATAATATTCACCGACAGCGGTGGGTTTCAGATGATCAGAAAGGACTTCGAAAAAAACATATCTGAAGATGGGGTGGAATTCACATCTGAATATGATGGTGGTACACATTACATGACCCCTGAAAAATGTATCAAAACCCAAAAAAAGATGGGGTCAGATATTGCCATGTGTTTAGATTACTGTCCTCCATATCCAGCCAATAGAGGTGAGATTGAGAAATCAGTCGATAGAACTACAAAATGGGCAAAAAGATGCAGGGAGAGTGGAGAAAACGTATTTGGTATATCGCAGGGAGGAACGATCCCTGAGTTAAGAAAAGAAAGCAGTCAACAGATAACAGATCTGAATTTTGAAGGAAACGCAATAGGTGGACTCTCTATAGGTGAGCCTCAGGATGTTATGTATGAAAACACACGAGCAGCAGTAGAGGTATTTCCAGAAAACAAACCAAGATACTTCATGGGACTTGGTTCACCGGCGGATATTTTAGAATGCATCGGCATGGGTGTAGATATTTTTGACAGCGCGTACCCCACTAGAAATGCAAGACACAGAACGGTTTTTACAAAGGATGGCTCTATTCGAATTGATAAAAGCGATTATAAAGACGACTATACACCCTTAGATGAAGATTGTGATTGTCCAACATGCAGGAACTATTTTAAATCCTACATCCATCACCTCTGTAAATCGGATGAATTGGCATGGATGAGGATGGCTTCAGTACACAATCTATACTTTCTGCTGAACATGATGAAAAACGCTAGAAAGTCCATAAGAGAAGGACGTTTCTATGAATTTAAAACCGATTTTAAAAAAAGATACATGTAAATCTTTTTATCAACCTATTCATATTACCTAAATATGACCAATCAGTGCATGAAATGTAAAAAAGAGATCGGAAAATTCTACGACCTATGCACTGACTGTTCTAAAGATGCTTATGCTGAAAATATATTTTGGATAGCATGTGATCCTCTCATTACAAAACCTGTTGTGGATAGATTTAGAGAACATTCTGAAGTGATCTTAATGATAGGTGATGGAACAGATGAAATCTTATTCGAGCAGGGTAAAACAGTAGATGAAGAAATAGATTCTTTCGAACCAGAAAATCAAAAAGAATACAAAATCGTTCATGAAAAAATGAACAGTATACTTGGGGAGATGGGAGTTACTAAAGATTTTGACAGAGATAACTATTTATTCTCTAAAAAAGATGTGAAAATATTCTCAAAATTATTCCTCAAAATCGAAAAGATAGAACACCAGTTTTCAGATACAGAGGGTCTTTCAGCCCTATATTTAAGATTTGGAAACCTTTTCTTTTACAATGCTCTAAAATCAGATGTAGGTCATTTAGAACCAGAATTCAGGAAGAAAATTGTAAATGACCTTTGTAAAGAAGCTGAAGGTTTCTACACATTGGCCATAAGATCTGATGATAGAAATCCAACAGCACATAAGAATATGGGTGAACTTCTTTTAGAAAAAGATGATTATGAAAGAGCTATTGATCATATAAAAAGATCACTAGAACAACAAGTGGATACAGAAGCAAAAAAATTATTGATCAAAGCCATGATTCACTCTGATAAACTGGATGAAGCAGAGAAAAAACTGGATGAATTGGATAAAGATGATGACTATTGGATTTTAAAAGGTGATATACACAAACACAAAGGTGGATGGGGTAGAGCTATCCAGTTGTATCAGAAATCTGGGCAAGATGAAAGTTTATTAAAAGAAGGTAAACTTTTTTTAACGAATGAAAGATACAAAAAAGCCCTAGAAGCTTACTCAAAATATCTGAATGAAAATGAACGAGACCATTCAGCATTGAAAGGAAAAGCAGAATGTCTTTTTGAATTAGAAAGGCTAGAGGATGCTTTAGAATATATCAAAAAATCTATCTCGTTGGATCCACAGGATGATAAAAAGTGGGAAATACTTGGTAAAATACACGAGGAAAATAGCAATAACAAAGAGAGAAAAGAAGCTTTCCAAAATGCTGTCAAACTAAATCCTGAAAATAAAGATGTTGAGAAAAGATTGAATAATTTATAAAGGCCACTGCCATTTGGCAAATTCTAGGAAAACCATCATGCCGATTGCAAAACCTATAACTATTCTTGGATCGATCTTTGGGCTGTTATCGTCTTCTTCGTCAAAGTAACGCATAAGTCCTGCAGCGGATTGAAAGCCTCCACCACCTTCTTTTCTTGCCATATTTTTACCTAGTTATACATGTTATATTTAACTATTTTGCTTACCTCAGTTTACTTCCATCCTCCAAAATCACGGATGCTGTAGATCCGCTTTCTTTCAACAATCTCTGTAGCTTTTCCGCATACTCCGTTCCTTCAGAATCGAGCATATCATCTATGAAAATCGATAAATGTTCACCCGATTCAACTTCTGTCTCAGAATACTTCCATTGATGGGAGGATTCCTTACCAAATGCTACCAAGAATCCGTAGGCGAGTGATTTCATCCTCGTATTCTGAATCTTCTTACTTTCAATGAATTTTACAGCCTCATTTGGACCTTCTGTCTTGTACTTGATGGTCACGTCATGTGCAAACTTTGCCTTCGCTGGTAATTTCTTAAATTCCGGAATATTTTTTAACTTTTCTTTCTTTTTCTTATAATCAACCACTTCTCTTAAAACATCTCTAGGTTTCTCATCATCTTTCTCAACCTTATCGTAATATTCCTGTATCACATCTTCCTCCGGCACTAAACTTTTGATCGCTAGTTTCCCGTACTTTGTCCAAACTTTACTCAACAACTCATTAACTGTTCCTTCTCTGAGTACCATCCCATCCAATTTTTTCATGATAACTCTAAGTACGGGCTTTTCCCATTCCTCGTATTTTAGATGTGATATGAATGCCTTTTTATCTTTTCCATAACAGTATTCTCCAACAGCGAATATGTTAGATTTAGATTCTAAATTATTAAAGGCTTCTCTCCTGAATTCATTCAAAAATCCTCTATCTGATATACTTCCAAAATATTTTTCTTTTAATTCATCCGATACTGAAATATCTTTATCAAAGATACACTGTTCACAGTCAGATTTACACTCCATCCTATAATTCGCACTAATAGAGAACGAGTTGGAATCATCCTTAGATATCATCCTTCTTCCAAGGCTAATAAAAAGATTTTCGTCCTTTTTGGCACAATCACTGCATATCTTGAATTTTTTACCAGCACCCATCCACTCTAATTCCAAGTAAGAATTATTGTATCTTCCTGACGTGTGACCGCATTTGTAAACTCCATTTTCTTCATCAAAATTATAAGGTGCCTTTTCAGCAGCATTTTCAACAAATTCTTCTGGTGGGTTGTCTTCCTTTCCCGTACAAACAACATGATTTTCAAGTGAATAAAAGAAATAACCCTTCTTAGATTCAGGTGTATAGGTAATCAATCTTATTTTTGGATCGTTGAAATGTTGAACACCTATCAATCTTTCATTATTTGCTTTACCCCCTTTAGCATAAACTATTTCTCCCTCTGGTGTTCTCGCTCTAGCCAACTTAGATGCTTTTTCTGTTAGAGCCAAAAGCATGGAACTAGCCACTGCTTTAGATAGGTCTGAACCTCGTTTAGTATAACGCTTTAGCTTTTTCTCGTCATCCTTGTATTTCATAATCTTCTTTATTTTCTTCTCGTCTCTACTGAATTTACAGAGAAAACAGCTACCCTTACATTCAGGGATGACTCTCAAGGGATCTTCCGCAATATCTTTTGCAGTTTTGACCAGCTTCTTCTCTTGTACGGCACTGGCTCTTTTAGGATTTCTACTATTGAATGCCATTTTATCTCAATAAACCGGGATTATTAATAAAAGTTTGGAGTTTACTCACGTTTAAAATACAGACCTGTCGGTTTTTTTGCGTACTTTCTTGCCTTCTTAGCCCTCACTATTTCCTTAGCCACATCCGTCTTTCTAGGGAATTTCCCAGGTTTATCTATCCCCACTTTCTTAGCCATCTTATTTAATTCAACTCTCTTATATTCTTCTACTAGTTGTTCGGGATCTTTGATATCCTCCATAATATCATTCTATAATATGAAATTACTATTATTTTTAACTTTTGAGGGTTTTTACCTTATATGAAAGAGATACGGGAGAAAAACATATAACTTCCATATTAGATGGTAAAGCGATATGTTACACGAGATTTGGACTGAGAAGTACAGGCCCAAAACACTGGATGAAGTTTATGGACAGGAAAAGGTGATAGAACGTCTGAAAGCATATGTTAAAAAAGGTAGTCTCCCCCATATGCTTTTTGCTGGACCCGCTGGAACCGGTAAAACCACTTCAGCTATAGCTCTTTCCAAAGAAATGTACGGTGACACCTGGAAGTCTAACTTCTTTGAACTGAACGCGAGTGATGAAAGAGGTATCGATGTCATAAGAAATAAAATCAAGGAATATGCAAGGACCACCACTGTGAGTGAGAAAGGATTTAAAATAATATTTATGGATGAGGCTGATTCACTTACATCAGAAGCTCAAGCTGCTTTAAGAAGGACTATGGAAAAGTACTCCCATAACTGTCGTTTCATACTTTCGTGCAATTATTCTTCTAAGATAATCGATCCGATCCAATCAAGATGTGCTGTATTCAGATTCAGAGATCTGATGGACAAGTTTGTAAAGGATTGGATAGAAAATATTGCTGAAAATGAGAATCTAGAGATAACCGAAGAGGCTGAGGAGCTTTTAATACGTGTATCAGAAGGTGATCTAAGAAAGGCCACCAATTTACTACAGATTTCAGCTTCAACCACAGATAAAATAGAAGGTGATGTGGTCAGAAGCAGTGCTAATATAGCCAAACCAGGAGATATAAAGGATATGATCTTAACAGCAGCTAACGGCCAGTTCATGGAAGCTAGAAATAAATTAGATACACTGCTCATCGATTACGGTCTATCCGGTGAAGACATAATAAAACAGATGCACAAACAGATCTATAAGGTTAAGATGAGTAATGACAAAAGGATGAGACTGGTCGATAAGATTGGTGAAACAGAATTCAGGATGGTCGAAGGGTCCAATGAAAGGATACAGCTTGAAGCGCTGCTGGCAAAGTTTTCTCTGAACTAATCACCCATTATCTTTACTATTATCTCCCTTTCTCTTGAAGGTACGTCCATATCACATAAGATTATCTGCTGCCAAGTACCAAGTTCTAGTTTTCCGCCTGTAATAGGAACAGTCAAACTTGGACCTATGAAGGAAGCTCTCATGTGTGAATGACCGTTTCCATCATGCCACTTTTCGTGATGTTTGTAGTAGATATCTTTGGGAAATAACCTGTCTAAGGCTTCCGATATATCATGTATCAAACCCGATTCGTATTCAATCGTGGTTATCGCGGCCGTTGAACCGGATACGAAGAATGTTGCCGTACCTTCCTTAATACCGCTTTTCTTTACAACTTTCTGTCCGTGATCAGTGATATTTTTTATGTCCAAGTTCGAATCAGTACTAACCTTAAATCTTTCATCTTTCACTACCATGGTTTATCAATTAAAAATTACTTATAACTAATTTTTGTTATGCTGAAAAGTTATACGAAGTTTAATAATGTATGATTTATTTCATGTAATTAACACCTTTTCAGCTTAGTACCCACTTCAGGTAAATCAAATATATAGAGGTAATATGGCATGTCTGAAGATCTTTCTAAAATAGAAAAAGAAGTCCTTGAAAATGGTTACAGATGGATAGATGATAATAAAGATAAACTCCTCAAATTTCTTATCAATATTACTGAGAGAGAAAGCATAACAGGTAATGAAGGAACGTTTGATAATCCAAGTTCTGCTGTAGGTTATCTTTGGGATTTCTTACTGTCTAACGTCGATGATGAAAAAATAGAATTGAACCACCAGCGAATACCGAAAGAGTCGGATTACATCGAAGAGAAAAGAGATAATATCTATACTGTTTTTAAAGGGAAAGGAGAAAACGGATTTATCTGTGAAAGCCACACCGATGTAGTTCCTCCTGGTAATCTTTCTAAATGGCCAGATGAAGATCCATTTAAAGTTAAAGATGCAAGAGTTAGAAGAATAAATAAATGTAAAGTGGAGATAGAGTACGATAATAAATCTGTTCAGAGAAAGATAAGAGAAGAGATGGATAAGATATGGAAGAAGAGAAAATATAAAGAAACTAAGGCATTGATAGGTAGAGGTGTTTTCGATAATAAATCATCCATTGCTTGTATGGTGGGTAGTCTATTAGCTTTATCAGCAGGGTTGGAAGGGAAAAAAGCTGAACTATCAGGTGATCTGATCCACGCTCATCTTGTTGATGAGGAAAAAAGAGGTGTAGGAATAAGAAACATGGTCGGGTGGCCTGGTCACGAAGATTGGCTCGGTGAAAGATACGATTCTTTCGATGATTTTTCAGCAGTAGTTTTGGAAGGGTCTTATGGATTCGTCCCGATACTTGGATTCCGAGGAGTATTCTGGGGTAGGATAAGAGCGAAAGGTAGTTCATGCCATGGTTCTACACCTTCCTTAGGGAGAAATGCTGTTCTCGGGATGGCAAAGGCTCTTACAAAACTAAATACAAAAGAATCATTCGATAAGATAAGCGAACTGTTCATCGAGGACGAATTATTAGGTCATTTGACCATCGCTACTGGAACCACCATCGTCGGTGGAGAAGTGTATAATGTGGATAAGGAAACAGGCGAAATAGAGAGAGGTGGACTAAATACGATCTCGGACTGGTGTGAAGCCACCTTCGATATGAGAGCCCCTAGATGGGAAGGATTTCCTGAAAACATCGATGAGACAATCGGTAAGATAGAAGATGTTATCAAGAAAGAGGCTGAAGAAACTGCTCCTGAAATAGATTTTGAAGTAGAAATATGCCGAGAAAACTTTCGTCCTCCAGTAGCTTTAGTCAAAAATCAAAAAGTGGCTTTAGATAATCCATTAGTGAGAAGTGCTTCTAAAACAGCAGAAGATATTTTTGGTTACAAACCAGATACTGGAATAGCACCAGGTGGAACCGACGCTTCAATATTGTATCACGGAACGCACATACCCACGCTTGCTGAATATGGCCCAGGGGGAGGACTATCGCATGAGTTTCTAGAGTATGTAGAAATTAACCAGGTCATAGAGGGGGCTAAAGCGATGCTGAACCTTGCTGTAAGAGAAATAGGTATTAAAGAATCTTGATTAGAAAAATATTATATATCTAATTTACATCACTCAATTTGGCAATGTTTTTCTGTTTCCAGCCAATCAAGCCAGGAAACAGCCAAAAGGTGTTAACATGTACAAAAAGTTGCATCACTGGCTTGAGAACAGCAGGATAATATGGCTAGCGATATTTGGAATACTGCTTTTTCTATCGATAGACTTTTGGAATTGGAAAGTCAATAATACTGCATTCAATTTTTTACCTATCTGGATAATACGATTGATTGGATTACAATTTATACTAGCAGTGGCGATTTATATATTCTCTAGAACATACTGGGAGGAAAAATAATGAGTCCCACAATGATAGTGATGACTATAATCACGATATATCTGCTGATAACTTTGCTGTTGGGAATTTACGGTTACAAGTTATCTAAAAAATCAGTTGCTGATTATTTTTTGGCAGATAGAAAGATAGGCACTTTCGTACTTTTCTTTACCTTAGCATCAACTAATTTTAGTGCATTTACGTTTTTAGGATTCTCCGGAAGTGCATACAGGATGGGATATTCATTCTACGGTGTCATGGCCTTTGGTACTTCTTTCATGGCTCTGTCCTTTTACATAATCGGGAGGAAAATCAGGAAATTAGGTATCGATAAAGATTATGTCACTCCACCCGAACTGATCGGTAAAGAGACGAACAGCACTTCACTGAGACTTCTTTTCATGGCTGTGATGGTCGTTTTCACACTTCCATATCTTGCTGTACAACCCATGAGTGCAGGATATGTATTGAGCGCTTTAACAGGTGGAACCATACCATATTTCTGGGGTGCAGCTTTTCTTACTGCTTTTATCATAATATACGTATTTCTTGGTGGGATGAGGACTATAGCATGGACCGATGTTCTACAGGGTCTTATGATGATATCTTTTTTACTTATAGCTGTAGTAGTCATCGCTTCAAGTCTCGGTGGATTGGGACCAGCACATGCACAAGCTGAATCTGTAGATCCGAATTTATTCGTTAGACAAGGGGCGATCACTGTACAAACCTGGGTTAGTTTCACAATTCTATGGTCACTATGTGACCCGATGTTTCCTCAACTTTTCCAGCGATTCTTCATACCCAAGAGTGATAAAGGCCTAAAAAGAGCATCTGTATTTTATCCTATCGTTATATCGCTGCTTTTCTTACTTCCAGTTATGATCGGAGTTATGGGAAGGGGTGCGATGCCGGGATTGTCAGCACAGGAAGCAGATAGCATATTACCCATGATGTTAGACGAGTACTCACCGGTTTGGCTTTCTGCTTTGATCATGAGTGGGGGTTTCGCTGCTTTCATGTCCACTGCTGACAGTCAGTTATTGACTCTAAGTTCAATGTTTACCAGAGATGTATTTCACAAATTCATACCACATAAAACAAAGAAAGCTGACTATTCTATGGGCCATGTTATGGTTGTTGTTCTTGCACTGATCGGTCTTGCACTAGCCTATGATCCACCTGCTTCTATCTTCACCATCGTAACTTGGGCATTTACTGGATTGGCTATACTTTATCCTGTGACGCTATCTGTATTATATTTCGATGTAGATCCGAAGGCTTGTATCATATCTATAATCACAGGTCTTTTGATGCTGGTAATTTACAACTATGGATTACTCCCGTCATTCGGTTTTCTTCCAGCAATGCCTATAATTGCTGTTTCTTCTTCAGTCCTTGCAGTATCTAATTTCATAATGAAAAGGATTGATTTCATTTGATTAGTTATTATATTCATTAATCGAGATCGACAATAAATATTAAAAAGAATTTTATACAGTAATAAATTAACCAATTCGATGATCCCTTTAATTTATCAGATATTTATCCCGTTCATACTCTCAGCTTTCATAGTTGTCGCCATAAGTATAATTGCAGAAAAATTTGGCACGAAGTTAGGAGGTATAATTGGAACGTTGCCCTCTACGATCGTTATAGCCTTTGTGTTCATCTCGTTGAACAAAGGAACTTCTTTCGCCTCTGATTCAGCTGCAGTCGTACCTGCTGAGATGGGTATCAATATAATCTTCCTTTTCATGTTCGCTGTACTAGCAGAAAGAAAATTACATGTGATTTTGATAAGCACTTTAGGTGTATGGTCTGTTCTATCTACAATGCTTTACATCTTCGATTTCAACAACATCTACATTTCGATAATTATCTACCTGTCATTGATGATACTTGCTTTTTTAGTGCTCGAAAAAGTCATAAAAGTAAAATCAGTTGAAAAGAAGGAAGTTGAATATACCAAAAGGAAGATCCTTTTCAGAGGAGTTCTAGCCGGTATCGTCATTGCTGTAGCTGTAACCTTATCTAATATAGGTTCGGTCTTGAGCGGTATATTTTCAGTATTTCCAGCGATTTTCTTATCCACAATGCTCATATTCACTAAAGAACATGGACCTAAATTCGTCGGAGGTATAGCCAAATCGATGATATTTGGGACTCCCACGGTTGTAAGTTATGCCGTTGCTCTACACTTCCTTTATCCCGCTTTTGGATTGTTAATTGGGACAATCCTATCTTACTTGGTATCTCTAGTAGTTGTTTCTATCCTACTGAAATCAAGGTACAATCTTAATTGATCGAGTGATATCAATCGTAAATATTTTTATACCCCTGCTGAACTGCTACTCCAACTTACAATAGAGGTTTTATTATGAAATCACGCTCCGTAAATGAAAAGATAGGAACACTTAGAGATTTGATGAAGAAAAACGATCTATCAGCTTATATTATTCCTACTTCAGACCCGCATAACAGTGAGTACGTACCTGAACGTTACAATACTAGAAAATGGTTATCTGGTTTCACTGGTTCAGCAGGTACTGTTGTTGTGACCATGGATGAATCTGGACTTTGGACTGATGGTAGGTACTACATTCAAGCGGAAAAAGAGTTAGAAGGTTCTGAAACAGAATTGTTCAAGGTGGGGAAAGAAGAAGTACCATCATACAAGGAATGGTTAGGCGATAATATAGAGTCAAGAGAAAAGATAGGGTTCAACGGTAAACTATTCAGTATCAAAGCTGTTAGAGATCTAGAAGAAGAGTTGGAAGAGGGTGTTGAGCTAGTAACTGAATTAGACCTGATAGATGAGATCTGGGAAGATAGGCCTGAAATACCACAAAATGAGATATTTTTGCATGACGTAAAATTCGCTGGAAAGAGCAGAAAAGAGAAGATAGAGGATATCAGAGAAGAGATGGATGACAAGGATGGAGACATAAACATCATAACTAAACTTGACGAAGTCGCTTGGACGTTCAATATACGAGGAGAAGATGTTGAGTACAATCCAGTAGCAGTCGCTTATGGTCTCATATCTAAGGATAAATCGCATCTTTTCATAGACGAAAATAAAATCAAAGACAGCGTTGAAGATGAACTCAAAAAAGATGGTATCGTTTTACATGGTTATGAAGAGATCAAAGATTTTGTAGAGAATATTGATGAAAGCAACAAGGTCATACTTGATCATAAAAATACAAACAAATGGCTGTTCGATTCTATACCTGAGGGATGTAAAAAGATAGAGGAGAATCCGAGTATCACCCAGAACCTAAAAGCTATAAGAAACGAAACTGAGATAGAGCATTACAAGAACTGTCAAGTTAGAGATGGAGTAGCTATGGTAAAATTCTTACACTGGTTGGAAGAAAGTGTCGGTGATGAAAATATAACTGAGATAACTACAGAGAATAAAGTTGAACAATTCCGTGCAAAGGATGATCGATTTGTTGGACCGAGTTTCGACCCTATAGCTGCTTACAAAGAACACGCAGCAATGATGCACTATTCTGCAGATGAAGAATCAGATTACCAGTTAGAAGATGAAGATTTCTACCTTTTAGATTCCGGAGGACAATATTTCGATGGAACGACTGACATAACTAGAACAGTAGCTCTTGGTGATATTTCAGAAAAACAGAAGAGAGACTTTACCCTAGTATTGAAAGGTCATATCAATTTGGCTACAGCCAAATTCCTGAAAGGGGCAAGGGGAGCAAATCTCGATGTTCTAGCTAGAAAACCAATGTGGGATAACCATATAGATTACAAATGCGGAACCGGTCACGGAGTTGGTTATTTCTTGAACGTCCATGAAGGACCACAGAATATATCAAACAATGTACATGATGTCAAACTGAAAGAAGGCATGATCGTAACTAACGAGCCTGGGATCTATAGACAGGATGAATGGGGTATAAGGACAGAAAATACCTTGTTAGTGGTTAAAGACGACGAAACCGAGTTCGGGGAGTTCCTGAAATTTGAAATCATATCACTTTGTCCGATCGATCTTGATGCTGTTGATACTTCACTGCTCACTGATGAAGAAAGGGAATGGTTGAATGATTATCATGAAGAGGTGTATGAGAAACTATCCCCACATCTAGAAGAAGAGTTAGACGATTGGTTGAAAGAGAAAACAAGAGAAATATGAAAATCCCTTATTACCTTTTTTAAACATTAATAGATAAACCTGAATCTTTTCTATATGAATATCAAAAAGTACACTTCAATTTACTATATATTTATAGGGATCCCTATGATCGGTATGTGGATCATGTTCTATATTAATGGTCAGATTCCCGAATTGAACTTGGAATCAATCAGGAACGGCATGCGTATTACAGCAGAGTTCACAACAGCGGTACTGCTGATATTGAGTGGGATTGCCTTACTTAAAAATTGGTCTAAAGCAATATATACATTTCAATTCTCTATGGGTATGCTGATCTAAACATTGATCCCGAGTTCAGGTTACTTTGCACAGCAGGGTGAAATAAATTTTGTAGGTATGTTTGAAGTATCCATATTCTTAGCATTTATATTTTTGATCTATTCCATAAAAAATCCAAGAAACTTCACATATCAAATATCATAAATCTACTATTGAAAGTGGAACATATATCTCCTCAGCAGACAAACCACCGTGATTACCTATCAAAAAATGATCGTCCTCATTCGGTAGAGTATCGTACATGATATGATTGTCATTCATGATGAGGATATAATCTCCGATTCTATCAAGTAGTTTTGAATTTGGTTCAAACAGACCAAATAATCCATCATCTACCAATTCTTGACTCTTGTAAAGATCACAGTAATCAATCAACTCTTTTTCCCAATAATCCCTAAATTTATCTTCTTTATCAGGATGAACATAACAGAATACAGATCTGTGATCACCACAGAGAGGTAAAGTCAAACAGTCAGAAAATTCAGGATGATCTTCTAATCTAACAGCTTTATCTTCAGTAGAATCTATGAATCCATGATCTGCAGTTATCAGCAAAGTAGCATCTGTATCTTTTACCCTCTCTACAAACTTCTTCAAATATCTATCAATCGAAAGAAATTCCATCACGGTCTGGATGCTATCTACACCTTTTTCATGAGCAACACCATCAAAATCGTTCCAGTATCCGTAAATATACTTTCTATTTTCACTATCCTTGATGATTCTTTCAATCTCTTCAAAAAATTCATTTGTTTTATCGTATTCATTTACTTCTATATTCTTGGTATAGAATTTATTGAAGACGGAATCTTTGATCTTGTTTTTAGTAACAAAATGTTTTTCTTCTTCTATTCTCTTAACCAGAGATACTTTGGATAATATTGAACTCACATCAACATCATCCTCTGCAAACATCCTATTCCCATACCTTGGTTTAAAAGGTAAAATAGTAGATACTACTCCAAGCTCTTTCAGGTACGTGTACCAACCTGGAACTCCGTGCTGCTGAGGAGGTAAACCTGTCATAAATGTAGGAACCGCAGATGCAGTTGAAGAGGGGAAAACTGAGGTGAGCTTCATCTCTAAATTATCATAAATAAAAGTATCTTTTCCTTTATCTTTCAAATAATCATATCCTATGCCATCCAAAACCAGAAGAATTACGTTCTTTTTGCTCTCTAAACCAAGACCAGATAATTGGGTGTATGAACTCTCTACACCAAATGATCCTAAAATAGAACTCATCAAATTGACTATACCATTTCCTTCATAATCAGGTAGGAACATATTGATAGAATAAATAAGTCAAATAATAAAAATATTGGTTTTTGTTCAAATCTTAACATTTGCTTTTTTCAATCTATTTTTAACAGCTTTTACTTTACCTCTGTCGCCTATAGCATTTTCCATTTTTTTAAAATATTTAACAAAAAAATTATCATTCCTCTTAAGAAGATAGTGGGTTAACTCATCCCAGTATATCATACTTATCTTATCTCTAACTTCTTTAACAAACTCACCAAAATACTGAGGATAACAGCTTTCATTCACACAATCACTAAAATCTCGATTTATCAGGTCGTTGTATTTCATCAAATTTTTCCCAGTGTTGTTGGCTATATAATTGTAATAGGTTAAACTGTACTCATTTATAACTCTAGGACAAATGACCACATATCTGAAATCCCATCCATCATATAGACTGTCCTCATGATTCGTGAGTAGATAAGCTGACTCTAAATCTCTTAGAATTTGATTAACCTGGGGATAATTCGTAGTGGTCCTGCTTATATCACTGTCCAATTTAGATTCAAAAAAGATAAACAATTTCTCGGGTGGGAGAATCAAAACTGCATCAAATTTGACCCATCTATTCATACCCGACAGATCCAAAAATGACAGTTTTCTGAAAGTATCTCCATTATGAAATGAACTGTTCATCACACCAAACTCAAATAAAAGTATAGAATCACTAGAGTCGATCTGATTTAAACCTAAATTATTTTCAAGTAATTCTTTAAACAATGTTTTCCTTCCGTTCCCGCTGTCGTACAACACCTCCCCATCTCTTAAAGAATCAAAAAATTCTTGAGACCATCTTGATTTATTATCTCTAGGCTTTAATCTAAGAGTATCTGCCTGTTGCCATCCTTCAAGACTGCCTAAAATGAAGAGTGTCAGAGAATTTTCTGATTTAGAGTTAAAAAAACTGTTCTTGTGATCCTTTTCTTTCAATAGCGACATAGACCTATTTTGAGTGAGTCCATAGTATAAATTCCAATCTCTTTCTAGGTTACCTGCACCCATCAAAGTTCTATAAATCTCGATTCTTTCTTCTTTACTCATTCGATCCTTATCCATTTCCTCAAATATAACAATCTGCACCTTATATAAAACAGGAAAAACGGGGGATCAGTAAAAGTGAATTTATTCATCACCTCATACAGATTTATATAGATAAGACAAAAAAATAATAAATTAACCAAAATAGCTTATAGGGATAACAATGTTATATCCAGATTCGTACCTAAACCTTAAATATAGCATCATATTAGGCTTGATTATAAGGTGATTATATGGACGAAACACTCTGTTCGGTGGAAATCATAAAAAGCAATGGATCATTCAAAGCCAAAGTACAAACTAGTATGGGCAGATATGTCGAGTATACAAATTCAGATTTCGAAAATCTTCTAGAAAGAGTCTACGAAGACATCCAAGAAGAAATGGAATCTGCAATATTCGACCAACAGATGGAACAGCAGATGATGCAAGGATAGACCTAATAAATTAAAAAGAAAGATCCTTGCATTGGTCTTATCTATCCCTCTACAATTTTCTTCATCGATTCTAGATTTTCTTCAATATCTCTTACTTTATCCATCTCTTTCTCTTGTATTTCATTCATTATTTGGCCGAGCGGTTTCTTTAATTTATATGAATGTTGAGGCCTTCCTCTACCTTCCTTGTTTATCTCACGCTTGCTGATCCAATTCCTATCTTTTAACTCCCTCACCGCTACAGATATCTCAGGCTGTCTTAAAGTAGTATGTGATTCAATTTTCCTGCTCTTGGCTTCATCCTTTTCTGCAAGATAAAGTAAGGTTTTAGCAGTATTCTTCTTGAGACCGGTTTTTATCAAACGGTCTATCAACTCTTTCTCACTTCTTTTTGGCAATCTAATCATCAATATTCCTCCCAAGTATAACTTATATGCTTGATAAGATATAGATTTTTCTATTAAGTTAATTTCTATTCAATATAAATTATTTTAATTGCATACCTCAATATTAATTAATCATTACTTTTATTTTTTTATTCGGACGTGATAACATGGGTGAAATCAAGATAGGGACATGCGGATACAGCTATTTTAAACCAGAAAAAAATTGGAAAGAAAAATACGAAAGCAAATTACAAGCTTTCTCACATTCCTTTAAAGCCCTTGAATTGAATACAACATTCTACAAGCTTCCTATGGAAAAAACCGCTAAGAAGTGGAAGAAAAATGCCTATGATGGCTTTGAATTCACTCTAAAAGCCTGGCAGGCTATGACGCATCCTACATCAAGTCCTACATGGAGAAATAAAAAAAATAATCTGACTGATTCACAAAAAGAAAACTTTGGATATCTTCGTCCTAATGATGACATAATAGAAGCATGGAAAAATACAAAGAAGATAGCTAAGGCATTAGAGGCTGAAGTTTGTGTGATCCAAACGCCCGGTAGTTTCGAATGTACAGAAGAAAATCAAGAGAATATGAAACAATTATTTTCAAGGATAGAATACGATGATTTCTCGATAGCATGGGAACCAAGGGGAAATTGGAAAGATAACCAAGATAAAGTCAAAGAGATATGCGATGACCTTGGTCTGATACACATAGTAGATCTCATGAGAAGAGAACCTGTTTCCAAAGATGATACAGCATATATTAGATTACATGGATTAAATGAAGATGAATATGATTACAATTATGACTATTCTGATGAGGAATTGAAAACGCTTGCTAACAAATTAGAAAAGCTGTCCAATTCACACGACAAAGTATACTGTATGTTCAACAATTACGAGATGTACGATAATGCTGATACCTTAAGAAATATTTTGAATCAATAGGAATAATTGATTTATAACAAATATATTATCTACAAATATGAGAGATATCTTGATAACGGCCGGAGTCCACGGAGATGAATTTGGGTCAGTACTTGTAGCTAGAGAACTTAAAGGATGGGTAGAGGGTAAGGGTATTCAAAATGTAGATATCTTACCAAATGTAAATCTCAGAGCACTAGAATCTTGGCAGAGAGAAAATCCTGAAGATATGAAGGATCTAAACAGAGAATTTCCAGGTAAGGAAAATGGCACCTTAACGGAGAGAACAGCTTATAAATTATTTGAAAAGGCGAAACAGTATGACTGTGTGATTGATCTGCACACTTATGGAGATAAAAGCAGATGTATACCATATATGCTGACAGATCTCGATAAAAAATACAATATCGAGCTGTGTAAAAATTTGGGTATCGAATATGGTGTCCAGACGGGCGGTGATTCTGGCCAGATGTTTTTAGAATTATCTAATAGAGGAATTCCCTCTATGATCATAGAAGCGGGTGGATCTCACTATCTGAGTGAAAAAATAATGAGTGATGTACTAGATAATCTGAAAGAATTTATTTTAGATGAGGAACGAGAAAAAAGTATCAAATTCTTCCCTAAATACACAAGATACAGTCCAAAATTAAAAGGATCCTACACTCCAAAAAAGAAACCGGGAGATACAGTGAAAAAAGGTGATGTTTTAGGTTATCTAGAAGACGAACCAGTATTTTCAGAGCATGACGGATTTATCTTAGGCATCAAAATGAAAGGTGAATATGATCATGAAGAAGAAAGCCTCGCTGCTATAGCTTTCGAGGATGACTAACAATCGGAGGTTTTTTAAACTTAGTTCCTATTAGGCTGAGATAACAATATTAAATGGGCTGGTTACAATGGATGACTTAGTTATAGAAAACGTGGTAGCTTCCTCCTCAATGGAAAGAAACTTGGATTTATGGAAGATAGCTGAAGCACTAGAAGAATCCCAGTATGATCCAGATGATTTTCCAGGACTTATATATAGATTCGAAAAACCGAAAACAGCGATCCTATTGTTCGAAAGTGGAAAAGTTGTTTGTACTGGCGGCAAAACCATCAAAGAAGCTGAAAAAAGCGTCAATAAGATGAAAGAATTACTCAATGATAATGATATCAAAACAGCTGACACAGTTGAAACTACAGTACAGAATATAGTTGCTTCATATGATCTCGGTACAAATCTAAACTTGAGTTCAGTTGCGATAACATTAGGGCTTGAAAGAGTAGAGTATGAACCTGAACAATTCCCAGGTTTGGTCTATAGGGTACCTGATTCAGAGGTTGTACTACTTGTCTTTGGTTCAGGTAGAATGGTATGCACAGGTGGTAAAAACGAAGAAAATCTTGTAGAAGGTGTTAAACACATAGAAAAAGAACTGAAAGGCGCAGCTTTGATGACCTAAATTCTGCTTTTCTCATTTTTTTTTCTAATTTATGGCGATCCTTCAAAAGCAGAGATTTTAAAGGAAGCTGGTATTGACAGAGCTTCTGTAGTTATTCTCTGCATGGATGATGACAGCAAGAATCTCATCACAGCTTTACATATAAAAGATAGAAATCCATCGGCTAGATTGATAGTAAAAACTAATAGAAGTGAATTAAAAGAAACCAAGGAGATCGCAGGTGTAACCTTCGTTACTAAACCACATGAATTATCAGGTAGATTGGTTGCAAGTGCAGCCTTTGAACCGGATGTTGCAAATTTGATCGATGATATTACCACTGCTACTAACGTAGGAGGATACGACTTGAGAGAGTATGTATTGTCCAACAAAGGAACTGTGAAAAATTTGTCTGGAGAGCTTAAAGAAAAAACCAATAACATTGTTAGCAGTAGCAAAACAAAGCAAAAAAGATGATAATTGGAAGCTTCATCCTAACCCAAATCAAGATATGATTGTTAACTCTGGTGACACAATAGTTCTACTTGGTAGTGAAAAGGAATTCAAATCAGTTGAAAAACTGCTGGGAAGAACTCAAGGAAGATGATACTCCTCATAAGTACTCGTATTCTTCCAATATTTCAGCTGTCCATTTAGCTGATCTTTCAACTACTTTAGGACATGCTTCTTCAGGACCTTCTGATTCCACAAATTCTTCAGATTCCTTCTCATCCCAGAAATCAAAACTTCTTCCTATAGTTTCTTCCTGAATATCTCTGCAGTTGATCGATCCATATTCTTCTTTAAACTTTTTAACTATCTCTTTACACATATCGCTGCAGTCATCCGGTGTTGGCTCATCATAATTATCGTATTCCCTGCCGCTGAGAGAGCTTATTACAATTACAGCACCGTTTAAAGCACCACATGAATTACCAGAAAGACCTACACCACCGTACAATCCACATACTGATTTGAATACTTCTTTGCTCGGAAAACCATATGTCTCTAAAAAAGCGCCACATACACCCTGAGCACAGTTTCCATATCTCTTTTCATTCCGTTGAGCAGCATCCCGAAGGTCGTCTATTTTTTCAGTCATAATAAATCAGTATATAATCAAATGTTTTAAGGTTTTTTAGAATTCAATCACCTTCTCTAAAATAAACAGAAATGATCAGTACAATACCTGCTAAGATCAATACCCCTCCGAAAAATCTGCCACTCTGTTCTATAAGATCCAAAGTATCAGAAGGACCGTCTTTTTCCTCCTTATCCGAATCACTGTATATCAAGAAAACAGAAGATAAAATAAAGATGCCAAATATCAGAAGTGTGATCCCTATCCTTGTCTTTTCGTCTAAAACAGTCATCTGTTTCTTACCATTTAATTTGCTCATCTTAAATTAAGATAGATGAACGATCCCTTAACTCTTTTCGTTATTCAATATACATTTATTTTTAAGGAAAATTATGTATATAACCTATTCTTGGTTTCAATTAGATAGGTGCTTGAAAGATGAAAAAATCCTTCTGGTCACTTACAGCATTTGCCTTGGTTTCATCTGTAGGTTCGAGTATGGTCATGCCATACATACCAATTTATGGTAAAGAGATAGGGATGAGCGTGGCACTTGCAGGGATCCTTGTCTTTGTTTTTTACGGCATGGATACATTAGCTAGGATACCGATAGGTTCACTTTCAGGTCTTATCGGTTATCATAGGGTCGTTTTAGGTGGGGGACTTTCTCTTTTTTTAGCTTCTATATTATATATCATTTCAGGTCCATTTCCAAAGCTACTATTCTTAGCTCAATTATTCTTTGGAATCGGTTTTTCAATGACCTGGGTTACTATTCCCTCATATATCACCTTGAAAAAACAATCATTAGCAATATATTCATTCTTTGTAGGTGTAGGATGGTTCCTCGGACCTCCTTTGGGAGGATATATTAAAGATTCACTGGGTATGGGTGATCTTTTCATAGGTTTTTTTATACATTCCGTGATCTTGATATTCATATCTCTAATATTTTACTATGTTCACAGGCCTAAATTCGATTATGGTAAAAAAATCAATAACTTCAGTACAGAGGTAGCTAAATCTTACATCGAAGGGATAAAGATCGCAATGAAAGGTGGACGAGTGGTCATTGCTTTTGCCGTATCCTTCGTAATGTTCATGGCTTTCTCGATGGCATATTCTTTGGTCCCTTTATATTTTGAAGCTATAGGGTTGATTAGTTTCCAGATCGGAATACTGCAGTCGTTCCGTCAAGGTTCTTCAACAGTAGTAAGACTTGGACTAAAAAGGATCCTCAATATAGCTGA
>JBKHIX010000126.1:0-4752 GCA_046538435.1 Thermoplasmata archaeon
TTCCCTTCCCTCGCATTATTATATTTTATTTCAAAATTAATAAAAGAGGGAAAGTTGTATACAAATTGGCGTTAGGTTCCCTTCCCTCGCATCTATTTTTTCTGATCTCTGTGAAGAAAAAATTGAAAGAATAAATCTTCGATTCGAAGGAACACACCGTGTTCCTTAAAATCACGAGGGCTTGGCCCGAGTGAAAGATGGATTTTTTTAAAAAATGAACTAATAATCTGTGGGGCTATATTTAATAGATAATAAATAGGATATTACAAAAAATTTAATCTTTTAGTCTATCTACTCTACTTTTTTACGTACATAATTTACAAAATTGAATAATGTAAGAAATTAGGATGGGAAAGGTTTTAATTTCAATCTGACATCATAACCTGATGAGACGAATCAGATTTATTGATCCAGCAGGTTATGAACGATACGGTGAGCTAGAGAATGGAAAGATAGATTGTTATGGAAACATATACAATATAGATGATGTTCAGGTGCTTTCTCCCTGCAACCCTACTAAAATAATATGCATTGGTAGAAATTATGCAGATCATGCTGAAGAATTCGATAATACCATTCCTGATAGACCACTGCTTTTCCTGAAACCTCCAAATTCCTTATCAGCACATAATGATAGGATCAAACTTCTCCCAGATATAGAAAGAATCGAGCATGAGGCTGAATTAGGTGTAGTAATTAAAGAACAATGTAGATATGTATCAAAAGAAGATGCTATGGATTATGTTTTAGGGTATACATGTTTCAATGACATATCAAATCGTGATGACCAGAAGATTGAACAGAACTGGGTTAGGGGTAAAGCCTTCGATAACTCTGCTCCCGTAGGACCAGTTTTAGCTTCTCCAGATTTAGTACAAGATGATGCGACAATCAAATTGGAAAAAAATGGAGAGGTGAAACAGCAATCTGATATTTCTAAGATGGTTTTCTCAGTGACTGACCTAATAGAAGAGATCACCAAATATCTGACCTTAGAGAGAGGAGATATCATCGCTACAGGAACTCCTGCTGGTGTAGGTCCAATCGAGGATGGAGATAGGATCGATATCTCGATAGAAGGTATCGGTACATTGACGAATTACTTCGAGAAATGACCTTTCCGAGAAAAAGTTTAAAATCAGTCCATACATGTTATAACGCTGATTTATAGGTGAAGAATTATGAAAGCCAAAAATTTAGCCTTAATCGCTATACTCTTAGCTGTTTTAGATGTTGGAGTACCTTATTTAGTTTTAAAAGATATCGGAGAATTTTGGGGGAATTATCTATACTGGACCTTATTGGCTGTCACTGTTATAGTACTAGGAGCCAATTACATCAAGCATTGGGGTGAAAGCGGATGAATCCTTTTTATCTCATACTCTCCCTTATAATTTGGTTACTACTTGGCGTCGTGATAGCATATTATGCAAGAAAGCAAATCGGAGAAGGAATATCTGAATTTTTTCTAGCAAACAGAAAATTAAGTGGATTTATTGCAGGCATGACGTACAGTGCTACTACTTATAGTGCTTTCATGATGATAGGGTTGGTAGGACTAACATATTCAACAGGTGTTGGGGCGCTCGGTTTTGAAATCACGTATTTGATCTATACGATCATTTTATTGGCCATATTTGCTCCAAGATTTTGGGTAGCTGGGAAGAAATACGGATATGTGACTCCACCGGAGCTGTTAGCTGGTAGATACAATAATAAATGGGTTGGCGTGATAGCAGCAGTAATATGTCTAATCATGCTTATCCCTTACGCATCTGTACAGTTGATGGGTGTGGGTTATTTACTGGAAGGTTTAACCCCTTCCTCGATATCTAATATGTATCTGATAGGCATTTTGATAGCTGCTGTTTTCAGTGGATTTGCTTCGATTTGGGCAGGTATGAAATCGGTTTCCTGGACAGATTCTTTCCAAGCACTGATTATGATCTCAGCAAGTGTAATTCTAGTTCTCTTTGTATTCTTTCATTTCTTCGGGTCTCCAGGAGGATTCGTGACTGAAATTTCAAAAAATCATCCTGAACTGTTAAAATTGAATTGGGATTTTAAGATGTTCGTAGGGTTATCATTACCCTGGGCATTTTTTGCCATCACCAATCCTCAGGTTTCTCAAAGGATGTTCGTTTCAGATTCAAGTAAAAGTTTGAAAAGGATGATAATCTACTTCTCGATATTTGGTTTGATATATACAATTATAACCACTCTTCTTGGCCTATCTGTAGCAGGTATATCTGGTATTTCAGTATCTCAACCTGATAAAGCAATGCCTGTACTCCTTAATAATATTCCAGTGATTTTAGCTTTAATAGTTTTCATAGGTATATTTGCTGCAGCAACTTCCACTTTGAGTTCTATAATTTTGACATTGAGTTCATTAGGCTCAAGAGATTTAGTTAAAGGGCTAAAACCATCAATATCTGAGAAGTTAGAACTGTATTCAGGTAAACTTATCATCTTTATCATATTGGTTTCCTGTATAATATTTGCAAGTTTACAGTTTGATTTAATCGCAGTCCTATCGAGTATGGCTTCAGGTGGTTTGCTTGTAATGGCACCAACAATAATTGGAGCGTTCTTCTGGAAAAGATCAACAGCAGCAGGTGCGATCGTGAGTATGGGTATAGGAGGAATATTTACTGCGTCACTTTATATCTCAGGAGAATCCTATTATCCATTTGGATGGTGGCCTTCTTTCTGGGGTCTGCTAGTTACTGTTATAATATTCATAGTGGTTAGCTTATTAACTCAGCCGCCAGAAGATACTAAAGAATTTTTAGAAGATATAGACGAAGGGATAAAAAAACATGGTATGATGTAAATGTCAGCAAGTAACGTGTATTATAATGATAGAATTGCTTATATCTAGATATTTACCAACAAGGTCTGGGGTTCTGATTTGTTTGTAATCTATTCCATTTACTTCTAGATATTTTTCTGTTTCAGGTAGAAGTTCTAGTTTTCCATACTGGCCAGTTCCAACTATAACTTGCTTTATATCTTCTTGGTCTGTTCTTTCAATATATTCTTTCATCTCCTCTTTTGTGAAATTGTGGCTAGTGCCGTGCTGACTTTTACTTATCTCTTTTTCTCGTTTGATTATTTTATCAGGATATATCACAATATCATGTTTGTATGTCTCACCCTCAATCTTTACCTTCCCAAAGGAGGTATCTTCTATCATATAATTCACCTAACATGTAAGATGGAACGCACCTGCGAGCTTTATATTTCGATTTAATTTTTTATTATATACTTTACATGCCTTATCTGTTTTGTATTTTTCTACTTTAAAATCTATCTTTTTTACAAGGTCATTTGGAACGCTCATCCTTCCAGAACTGCCCGTACCTATGATTAAAAGGTCTGGTTCATACTCGATAACATCGAATAAATCTGGTTTTTGGACTCTATGCCCTCTGTTCCTCCACCATCCAGATTTTACTTTTGTACCAAGGAGAATGACATCATCTGAATATGATTTCCCATCGATTTGTATATTTCCAAAGCTGTAGGCTTCTATGAAGGTCGAACACATCTCATTTATATATTTAAAAGTATAACTTAAAAAGGTTTTGTAAAATCGATAATCTTTTATTCTATGGTTTAATAGCAACTCATAAGGGATAAAATGAGTAAAATAACATTCAGCATAATAAAAGCAGACGTAGGTGGTTATCCAGGCCATTCAAAAGTACATCCTAAACTGATAGAGGTAGCAGAGGAAAACCTGAAAGATAAGGATGTCCTTGTAGATTATTACGTAACGAACTGCGGTGATGACCTAGAATTGCTGATGACACATAAAGAAGGAGAAGATTCTGAAGAGATACATTCACTGGCATGGGACACATTCCAAAAAGCTACAGAGACAGCAAAGGAGATAGGTTTATACGGAGCAGGTCAGGACCTGTTATCCGATGCATTTTCAGGAAATGTTAAAGGGATGGGCCCTGGAGTTGCAGAGATTGAATTCACGGAAAGGAAAGCCGAGCCAGTAGTTGCATTTTTGATGGATAAGACAGAACCCGGTGCCTTCAATTATCCAATATTCAAGATGTTTGCAGATCCGTTCAATACTGCTGGTTTAGTGATCGATCCGTCTTTGCATAACGGATTCAGATTTGAGATCTGGGACATCAAGAAGGATAAGAAGATAATGATGGAAACTCCTGATGAGCTCTACGACATCCTCGCTTTATTGGGTGCTAAAAGTAGATTTGTTATCAAAAGAGTTTATCCGAAGGGAGATAAGCTACCTAACGACGAACCAGTAGCAGCAGTAAGTACAGAAAAATTGTATAAAATAGCTGGTGAATACGTGGGTAAGGACGATCCAGTTGCAGTGGTAAGAGCACAATCAGGTCTCCCTGCATTGGGTGAAGTTTTAGAACCGTTCTCACATGCATTTCTAGTTTCAGGATGGATGAGAGGCAGTCATAACGGACCTATCATGCCTGTGGCTCAAAAAGATGCTATGTGTACAAGATTCGATGGTCCACCAAGAGTAGTAAGTCTCGGTACACAGGTAAAGAACGGTCATTTTGATGAACCAGCAGATCTATTCGATGATCCAGCATTCGATGAAGTAAGAAAAGAATCTTCAAATATCGCAGATTACATGAGAAGACATGGACCTTTCGAACCTCACAGACTACCGCTTGAGGAGATGGAATATACAACTTTACCTCATATTATGGAAGATCTAGAAGATAGATTCGAGGATGCCGAGTAAAT
>JBKHIX010000127.1:0-4715 GCA_046538435.1 Thermoplasmata archaeon
ACTCCCTCAACCGAATCTAATTTCAATCCCTCAAAGGTCTTATTTCAACAATAAAAAAGGAGAATTCATCTGTAGAGATTGTGCTGATTTCAATCCCTCAAAGGTCTTATTTCAACGACATAGATAAAATACTAGAAAATGCGAAAAGAAATATTTCAATCCCTCAAAGGTCTTATTTCAACAGATAAATATAAATATCCTTCATGGGAACGAATCGCAATTTCAATCCCTCAAAGGTCTTATTTCAACAGTGAAAGTAAAACGTACTCTTTACTCTATGAAGTGTATTTCAATCCCTCAAAGGTCTTATTTCAACACAGGAAGCTCTTGCCGTGTTCGAGCATGAATATGAAATTTCAATCCCTCAAAGGTCTTATTTCAACATTCAATAGTAAATGCAACAATAGAATCTGGATGGAAAGCATTTCAATCCCTCAAAGGTCTTATTTCAACCAAGCGCAAATAAGGGCGTATGAGCATATTTTAGAACACATCTTTCATGCCTTTTTTCCAACCTCCATGCACTATTTTTTCACAAAAAATAAACGATATCTTTAGTAATAAAATTTCCGAAAATTGAGGAACAACTTTCGTGCTTTCCTCTTTATGTAGTTCTTATTTAAAGAAGCACGAAAAAGCATATTTTTTCATATTATATTTGTAGTAACACCTTTCGGAGTTCCTAGTTGTTCTCTTTTCATATATTTCTCTGTACTAACACTATATATCAATACAGAATCAACACCTGTATCTATGATTTTTTTCAATCCTTTTTTAATTCTTCTTAACTCCGCTTTTGTGACATTTCCTTCCAAAACACTATTTTGCACCCAATCTAGATGTGTTTTCAGAAATTTCCTTACTTTATCCACTCTATCCACATTAACGTCATAAACTACAACAATGTACATCTTCACCACCACATCACTAAAGGATCGTATTCTTTAGTACCTAAGAAATGTTTAGCTAGTTTATATAATTCCAATCTTACAAGTCTTTTATAAGATACTTTCTTTCCTAATCCTTTGTGTTTAATAGTCCTGTCCAATCTTTTATCATATTCTTTCAAAAACAATTTTCTTCCTGAGTCCGAAAGCAGCATATCTCCTATTTCACCCTCGAAATGTTTGTCCTTCAGCATGCTTTTATTTATCAATTTAAAGATCACTCTATCTACCAAAATTGGTTTGAATATCTCACTAACATCAAGAGCAAGCGAAAACCTACGTTCGAATGGTTCATGTAAAAATGATACAGCAGGATGTAATTGAGTATTGTATATTTCAGATAAAACTGTAGTATACAGTTTTGAATTACCAAAACTAATCAAAGTATTCATTCGATTCGTTGGCGGTTGTCTTTCTCTTTTTTCTATCTGATATTTTTCAGACATCATATCGTCGATAGCATTATAATAGATCTCTCTGATCTTTCCTTCCACTCTCATGATCGAAGGTATTTTTTCTTGATCTTCTAAATCCGATAACAAGAACTCGATATTTCTAATCCATTCCTCTAAACCATCTTCGTTTTTAGCATAGTATTTCAGATTTTTAAGTATGTTATTTCCTCCCCCATCTACAAATTTTCTAGCTAGATATATTCTTTTTTCAACATCTAAATAATGTGCTGATTGTTTAACCACCATATCTCCAGAGATCAGTGTTTCTCTTGGATACAATGTGCTTTTGTACCATCCATAGTAATCAAAGAAATGTACAGGAATACCTTTTTTACCTAAAAATAGAATCGCACCGGAAGAGAGATTTAAAGATCCATAGGCATAAATTGAATATATGTTATTGACAGGAATAGCTCTTTTAGTATTTTCATTCATGAAATAGATCGTATTTTCTTTACGTTTTAATTCTCCATCTTGTGTTATGTAATAATCATTCTTTTTCATGTTTGATCACCAAAACAAAATTCATAATAAGCACATTTTTTGCATATCGTTTTTCTTTCAGGTTCAGGCATATCACCTGAGACTATATCTTTTATCTCGTCTTTTACTTTGTTTAGTTCTTCCTTTTCTTCTTCTCCAAATTCTACTTCTTTCTTTTTGTTTAATTCTGGATAATGTAATTCTCCTTTTACATCAACACCATGTTTTTGTAAATAATCTAAATAGAAATACATCTGGAATAAATGTGATTTTTCCATCTTATTGCTTTTCTTCACTTCGTGAATGTATAATTGATTTCCTTTTTCTACAAAATCTAATTTCATCTTATTTCTGATGTTGACCTCTTTTCGAACTCTTGGATACCTGTTTTCGTGTATTTGTTTTCCTATCTTCACGTTCTCGTGTTCTCTTTCCATCTGGATATTGTGATGGAAAAGCCAGAGTTTTGTTTTGCAGATGAAATAGTATGAGATTTTTACTCCAGTGATGTCTTCCTCATTATAGATCTATTTTCACCTTTAAAATCCATATAAATATCAAGACATAATAAATTATCGTAATGTCCTGTAGAGACCCCATTCCCATAGAGGAACATACCTGATCTTTTTTCCGTCTATTTTTTTCTCCTTTCTGGTGTCGCCTGTGATTATGGTTCCTTCCTCAATATCGAATTCCTCCATACCTTGAAGTAGAGATTTTACCTCTCTTCCCTCCGCTTCAGAAATTTCAGAGCAGACTTGAATAGCATGTTTTATCTTGTTTCCTTCTTTTATCAGAAAGTCTATCTCGTTATCTTGACCATGCCAGTAGTATATCTCGTCGTATTTTCTTTTAAGTTCTAGAAAGACTGTATTTTCATATAAGCGGCCGATATCATCGCTGAATTTAAAACCGACTGAATTTCTGATACCGTTATCTATGCAGTATATCTTTTTTGGATTTACCTGCTGCTTTTTAACCGAGTAAGAAAAAAGGGGGACTGAGAAAAAGAAATAACTTTCTTCCATACTGTGGATGTAGGATGAAACTGTATCCGTAGAAACGTTTAAGTGACTCCCGATCTTTGAATAGTTTAGAAGATTCGTAAAGTTGGATAGAAGATAATTCTTCAATTTTTCTACTTTATCCGGCTTATTTATTCTAGAACGTTTGATAACATCTCTGTAGAGTATGCTGTCGGAATAGAAACGTAACAGCTCTTTTTTCTTTTCCTCATCTTCTTCAAGGACTATTTCCGGAAAACCACCCCATTGAAGATACTCTCTTAGAAGGTTTTTCGCCTTCGAACTTTTTGAGAGCAGTTTTGTCCTATTCTCCCACTCGAATCCTTTCGTCGTCAAAAATTCGGTGAATGAGAAGGGGTACACCTCGAAGTGAACAGAACGTCCAGCAAGCGATGAACTTAGTTCAGCTTTTAAAAGTCTGGAACCGCTCAAAAATATCTTCGTTTTTTCCTCTAGATCGTAGATCCTTTTGACGGTCTTGTCCCAATCTTCTATCTCCTGTATCTCGTCCAGGAAAAGGCAGATCCTTCCCTCGGGATCGAATATCTCTTTGTGTTTCTCTTTAGCGCTCTCGATCAAGTTTTGTTCTTCGACCCTCTCGTCGTCACATTTGATGAACAGTATGTTCTCTTTGTCGGTCTTGTCGAGGAGTTCATCGATGGTCAGATACATCAGAGTCGTTTTACCCGAGCGCCTGCACCCGGTGATCGGTACGATCTCCTTCCTTTCCAGCCATTCGCTCAATTTATTCTGTACGTTTCTAGAGACATAATCTACACTGAAATCGTCGGACCACCACGGATTCCATTCTACCAATATCTCTTCGTCCATATCCCGTATCGGTCTGATTTGATAGGGTAATATGGTCTACGATGTTGTTAAATCTTTCGAATGAGATCGAGTGATTAGGGGTATTTACTCTATTTGATTCGAGTAGTCTGTTGTTTTCGCTCTATTTCGTTCGAATGATTTTTAAATATGTTCTTCATAGTGACATCTGTATGAATCGATGCGAAATATGCGGAAAACCCACGACCAGTCATGAAGTTGGTAACTATTTCATATGCCATACCTGCTGGACTGAAAAACCAGAAGAAGTGGACGAAGTGAAAGAACGGGCAAAGGAAGACGAGAGTAGCTCTCCGACAGGATTATCGGACGATACTGAAGGAGGATTGGATCTAACGGATATCGAAGATGTAGATATAGAGGAACTAAAAGCTCGAGTGAAAAAGGAAAAAGAAAAAAAACACCCCCAAACACAGGTGGGCAAAGATCTCTTAAACAAACTGGATGAAGTTGAGTCTAAAGAGGACCTTTATCCTATTTATGAGGAATATCAAGAGAAACTCAACGGATCACTGAAGAAGGACCCTAAAGGGAATAAGTTCAGGGATATAGAAAAAGATGTATCGGAAGAACTCTGTAAGACGATGTTTGATTTTGCCCGAAAAGAAGGGTGGTCCTTCGTTCTACAACTGATCGATAAGTACTGTCTAGAGAATCTAGATGTAATAGACCAAGTGCCGATAGAGAACGTGACCGACATGATGATCATCTCAACTAGAGAGAACGAAGGCGTCGAGGAGATACCGGTAGAAGCGCTTGAATACCTGACTGGTTTTTCCGATGCGTCTGATGTTGAATGGGAAGACTCCTTCGCGTGCGGCTGGGGCTTCGATCATCCTGAATTCGATTTCAAAGATGTGTTGGAGGAAGAACTCAAAGAGGATAACGATCTCTGGGCTTCGGCCATCCTGGAACGGGCGTTCTACGCGGATCAAGTGAAAGCAGCTCCCATACGG
>JBKHIX010000027.1:0-21056 GCA_046538435.1 Thermoplasmata archaeon
TACTTTATATTGCTTACAAAAAGAAATGGGATATATTTATGGTCTTTACAGTCACACTCTCTTTCTTTTTGATAATGTATCCAAAGATCCACTGGGAGTACTATCTGATGGTACTTCCAACCATGCTTTTTTATGTTGTCAGAGATAAACGTATATTTTCTATCTTCATCGGAGTTATGATATTCTTATCTTTAACAAGAGGTATCAGGGATTTATCCATTTATCCTAGTGTTGCTACCACATCTCTCGCTCTGATATTTTCGATGATTTTTACCAGTTTGATACTTTATATGATATATCTCTTTGTGACAGGAGAAGAATTCAAAATTGAGTGTGACTAAACCTTTTTTAGAGGATAACTACTGAAGCTATAGTTTAACAAAAGGTCGTTATTAATAGACTCTAAAAATTTTAGTTCGATTCTTGATGAATTTTAAATCATAAATTATAATAGATAACCTACATATGGGATACTGATGAAAATTGGTTATGTGATCGATAAATTTCCTAAAGTATCTGAAACTTTTATCTATAATGAAGTTAAGGGATTGAATAAGAAACAAGATCTGAGAGTTTTTTCTATAGAAGATGTGGATGAGGAAGTCTCGGAAGATATAGAGATTGTTTATGGGGAAAAATTTTACAGAAAAGGAATAGAAGGGATAGGTTCTTTTCTAAAAGGAAATTTACTCGATAGATCCGTGATAGAAACTTATTATAATATGGTGGCTAGTAAATTTAGAAAACACGCACAAGATCTGAATATAATCCATAGGCATTTTCCAACAAATTCTGTTGTATATTATCTAGCAAATGAATTAGAAATACCTTACACCATCACAACTCATGCTAGAGATATCTTTTCTGAGGAACGGTATGGTCATTTAGAAGAATTATTGAAAGGATCTGCAAAGATCGTTACAATATCGGACTATAATAAAAGATATT
The DNA here is from genome assembly GCA_046538435.1 of Thermoplasmata archaeon. Taxonomy (GTDB): domain Archaea; phylum Thermoplasmatota; class Thermoplasmata; order Halarchaeoplasmatales; family Halarchaeoplasmataceae; genus CAYSTL01. Next base: position 949 of record JBKHIX010000027.1, read on the forward strand.
TGATAAACGAATTCAAAGTACAACCGGAGAAAGTTAAAAAGATACATATGGGTATCGATACAGAGAAATTTTCACCATCACCTCCACAGGGAGATATAACTCATATACTAACTGTGGCTAGGCTTGTAGAGAAGAAGGGGATTTGTTATGGTATAAAGTCTGTAGCTAGGATAGCAGATGACCATCCCAATTTAGAGTACAATATAATAGGCGTAGGGCCATTAGAGGAAGATTTGAAAGATCTAGTCCACAAATTAAATCTGGAAAACAGGGTGAATCTATTGGGAAGAGTTTCTGAGAAAAAACTTTTAGAGGAGTATGAAAAAGCCGATATTTTCTTATTACCCTGTATTGTGGCATCTGATGGAGATAGGGATGGGATTCCAGTAGTGCTCATGGAAGGGATGGCTATGGAAAAGATAGTGATATCTACGAGCGTTTCTGGGATACCTGAATTGATAGAAGATAATAAAAACGGAATCATAGTTGATCCGAACCAACCTGAAAAGATCGCACAGAAGATAACACAGATAGTTGAAGGTGAGCTCGATATCGGATCTTTATGCAGGAATGCGAGAGATAAAGTACGTAAAGATTTCAATATCCAGGACCAGGTTGCAGGTATGGAAGAAATGTTTCGAGAGGTCGTATCTGATGAGCAGAACTTCTAGATGTTTTATAGGGGATGTTGAATATTCTATTGATGCCCCTGAGAGAATTAAAAAATTACTTTTAGATGAGTTCGATAAGGGAGGACGATTTAAATCAGAACATAAAGTCAGGTGGGAGATTGATTATAGACCAGCTTTATCTGTTAAAAATCATGATAAAAAGATAAAGAAGGAAGAGAAAGGAAGATTTTTTGACACGGGTTATACTGCAGAAGTTGAATGGGAAAATAAGAGAGTGATCATATATTATGATGAGAGGATTTTAAATAGACCAATTATAAGCAAAATCGCGAGAGCATGGGACTGGAGTTATATGTCACCTGAAGAGATCTTTGTAAAAAATTCGATATATGATATCCTTGAACCAGTTTCTCACATTATCATGGGTGAAAATGGTCTCGGTTTTATTCATTCAAGCACTATCAGCAGTGAAGATAATGAGGCCTTTTTATTCACGGGTGAAGGAGGAGTGGGTAAGACCGCCTTAGCCATAGAAGGGTTCAAAACAGGTTTGAATTATATGAACGATGACCTGAGCTTGATAGATAATAAAGGTTTTTGTTATCATTATCCTAAAAAACTACAGATTTATGGATACAACTTACATTCGAGTCGTTTTCTAAAAAAACGGTTATTTCAAAAAAGTTCGATTTTAGATAAAATTATGTGGAAATTTAGGTACGGAGTGAACGGACCTTCAGGAGTCAGGAGGAAAGTTGATCCTGCAGAACTTTTTGGTGGGTCTATCACGAATAAATCTAGGATCAAGAACATCTTTTTCTTAGAAAATGATGAGGAACTAGGAGTCGAACCTATCGTAAAAGATGAGTTCTTAGATAAGGAAATTGAAGTGATAAAAAAAGAATTCTCAGATTTCATCAACTTCTTAAAAGAGAAGGAAAAAGAAAGATACTACAGATTTGTTGAAAATACTGAAGAACTGTACGAACATGTATATGAAAAATCCGGATGTTTTAAAATTTCCATACCTGATGATATGGATTTTAAGAAGACCTTTGAATTTATCTGGAAAGAAGCTCTACCTTAGAAGAGATACTATATTTCTCAATTCTTTTAAATCCCACAATTTTAGAGCTCTAGATAGTACTCCAAATAATATCAATCCAATCGGAGGTATAACGATCAGATGGAATCTCTCGGGGATTGGTAAGTAAAGAGATGAGTACAACAGACCTAGGAAAAGGGCTCCCAATATAATCATCTTCATCCAAGGAAAATCCTTCATAACGTTTATTTTTGCCTTCCTTAAAAGATAGGTGTACTGTATCAATTTTGTGAAATATGATATGCCAGTAGCGATAGCTGCGCCTATTATACCGTAAATCGGTATCAACAAGATATTTAATCCTATGTTGAGGCCCACTATAAAACCTGATATTGTTATACCCTTTTTTATGTGTCCAGTACCTTCTATAACGGGGTTGAGTATCCTTGCTAGTCCGAAACCGAGTGAACCAAAGAGCAGTATTCTAAGCGGTAGGACAGATTCTTCGAAACTTGGGTCATAATATAATTTAACGAAAGGATCAGCTAAAACCCACAGTCCGAAGCCTAATAGTATCATTCCCATACTAGTGTATTTAGCTATTTTATTTACGAACTTTATTATATCCTCGCTTTTCTTTTTATTCCACATCTCTGATACATGATGAAGCAAGACTTTCTGGAATGCCATAGGTACCATCCATAGAAGTTCTGCCAGCACTAAAGAGGCTTTATATGCCCCGACCTTTGAGGAATTTAAGAAAAATCTAGTCAATAGGATATCACTGTGGTAAAGTCCTTCAGCAAGAATCATACTAACAACAGTCAGTCCACCGAATGAAAATATAGCGGACCTGTATTTTTTGTATCCTTTTTTAATAGCTTTCGTACCTAATTCGATATTATTTTTAACTTTTAAGAAACCGAATAAAGAGATAGCTGATAAGGCGATCAGTGATGCGAAGAATATTCCAGGGATTCCGAATCCTAAATAGACCAACAACAGTGCTAAAACAGATTCTGATAACTTTTTCAAAACCCTCATCAGTTCTCCCACATTCTCCTTATGAATTCCGTACAATACAGACCTCGATGCATCGTATAATGTGAAGAAAGAGAGTGCTAAAACGATCAATATGAGAGAATAGAACGACTCTTCAGAAAAAAACATGATCTTATCTAGTAAATATACTATCGAAAGACCAAATAAAACGGATATCGCAGAATATATGAGAGAAAGCATATACCCTCCACCTGCAACATCGTTTTTATCATCGCTGTATTCTCCCATATGTTTTCTTATCGAATTGAACAGACCGAATGTGACTACAGGTGTTGCTATCCCAAAAACAGAGAGAAGAGTTGCATAGTCACCATAGGCGGATTTTCCCAATAATCTAACTAAAATAGGGTTATAAAACACACCAACGATGAGAATAGAAATCGTAGATATCAAAACTGATAGAGATCCTTTAGCAATTTTTGAAGCGTGGTCATCCATCGTTTTTTAGATAAGTTCTATAAACATAAATATATTTCCAATAGAGAGAACGAAGAAATGAATCAATTCAATAACTTTTTGTATATTGATAGAGTTCTTTCTGCTATCTTTTGTGGTGAAAACATTTTACTTCTAGCTAGGCCTTTTTTTGATAATTTTTTTCTCAGTTCTTCATCTTTATGAAGTTTAACTATTTTCTTATTAAGATCTTCATGATCACCACTTTTCGTTATTAATCCACAGTCATCGATAACTTCTGGTAACCCTCCTGACTCAGCTACTATCACAGGGAGTCCAGCAGCCATCCCTTCCACTGCAACGCGACCAAAAGGTTCCGGCCAGGTACTTGGAACGACGAGCATCTCAGAATCTGAAAGATGTTTTAGAACTTGTTCATATTCTAGCCTACCGTGTTTGATTATATTTTCACCTTTTATTTGATTTAAAAGATATCCATCACCTATCAGGTGTAAGGTTATATCTAAACCCTTAACAGCTTTAACAAGTGTCTTCACACCCTTTCTTTCAGTAATATTTCCTACGAACAATACTTTTCCATCTTTGGATTTTCCCTGCTGGATTTTATCTATATCCACAGGATTGTGTATTACCTCTCCTGGTGTAAGAGCGATCCTTTCTTTTACATATCTACTGTTATAGAGGAAGTAATCTGAATATTTGCTTATCTCTCTGTATCTATATCTTGTATCAAGAGCTGATTTAGCATAAAAAGGTAGATTGTACAGTTTATCATAATATTCAGCCATACAGAAAGCACAATTCTTAGGTTCTGGGCAGGGTCCATCAGATTTCAAAAGATCTCTCTTGGGACATATTGGCCAATAATCTCGTATATGGGTGATCGTTGGTATGTTTAATTTTTCTCCCACTAGGGCAGTAAACACAGCAGTGTCACGGTTGTTTGAATGTAGAATATCAAAATCCTTATTTTGAAGATACTCAAAAAGGCGTTTCGATTCTTTTTTATCAGCGATCCTTGGGAATAAAACATCGTTCTTAAAAGTGTATTTAATAAGATCTTTGAATATTCTATTGATCGTGATCCCCTCCAGTGAATCTTTACTTCCTTCCCCTCTGGTAAAAACGACCACTTCGTGTCCTTTCTTCACTAATGCTCTACAGAGCTCCAAAGCGCTCTGTTCTGCACCTCCCGTTTTGGGATAAAAATAATCTGAAGTCAAACCTATTTTCATATTAATTGTATAACTTGATTATAAAATAAATATTTGTCCGTTAGATAAGTTCTTCGTACACATCCTGCAGTTCTAGAGCTACCTTTTTCCACGTGAAGTTATTTAGAACCCTTTTCCTCCCTGCTTTCCCCATGCACTTTCTCTTTTTTTCATAATCCAGCAGGTTTATTATTTTACTTGAAAGCTGTTCATCGCTGCCATATTCGATAATATAGCCCGTCTTTCCATCTTCGATAACTTCTGGTACACCCCCCACTCTTGTTCCTATACAGGGAGTTTCACACATCATTGCTTCCAATAAAACGATCCCAAAAGCCTCGTATTCAGACGGAAGGACATATACATCTGCAGCAGAGTAGGCAGATTTGAAAACATCATAATCTTTTATATAGCCAGTGATCAAAAGTGAGTCCCTCACACCTAATTTTTCAGATAGTTTGATTATTTTACTTTTCATGCCTTCGTCCTCACCTATCAGTGCGAAGGTAGTGTTCGGATATTCGTCGATAATTTCCGGTATCGATTTTATAAGGGTCAGCAGTCCTTTATTGGTAGCCAATCGCCCAGTAAAAAGTACGAGATTATCTTTGATATCATATAACTCTCTGAAAAGATCGCTATCAGGTACTGGTGTAAATTCAGCCTCATTGATCCCGTTTGGTATTATCCGGACCTTATCTTCCTGCACTTCCAATTTACCTTTCAACAATTCGATTTCGTTCCTGGAAACACCGATAATTCTGTCTGCCGAATCGATCACTTTTTGAGCTATCAGAGAATCATACACACCTCGGATGAATTTTCTTTTTTTCCCACCCCACATACTCCATTCTGGATGAAAATGAGGCGTTAAAACAAAGGGAGTCTCTTTTAGGTGTTTGAAAAGAGCAGCAGCGTTCACATGAAAATAACCGTACGAATGTGCATGATAGATATCGAAATCATTGGATGCTAGTGATTTTATCAATGAGGGGAAAAAAATATAGTGAAGATCTCCAGGAAGGCTGTATGCCCTGTGTCGTTTAACATCTTTGCTGTGAGTTTGTTTCTTTAAACGAGTGAAAGGAAATTCCTTGTATAAATCACTAGTGTAAATTTCTACTGAGTATCCCAAATCACTTAATTCTTCTTTGATAGACCTAACGTGGGTTTCAGCTCCTCCTGGTGCTGGAGGATATCTTACACACAGCATCAATACGTCTTTCATCATTCAACTTCCAGGTCCGAAACTACCTCCTCAATAATATCCATAGCCGACTCTATATTTTCTGTTGAGTTTGCATATGAAAATCTAAGATGACCTTCTCCAGTTGGGCCAAATGCACTACCAGGGGTAGTCAATACTCCATTATGGAGAAATTTCATAGCTAATTCTTTGGAAGTGATATCGAAATCAAATGATGGGAACACATAGAACGCCCCTCTTGGTTTCAAACAATCGAAACCAGGTATATCATTTAACCTGTCAACTATTATATCTCTCCTTTCTTTAAATGTTTCATTCATCTCTTCGATGAAATCCATCCTATTTCTCATCGCGTAAAGTACAGCATGTTGGGTTGGATTGGGTGGGCAGGCTATTGTATAATAATGTAGCTTTCCGATCTGCTCTATCCATTCTTCCTTTGTAGTGAGGTATCCGATCCTCCAACCAGTCATTGCAAAGGTCTTAGAGAAAGAATTGATACCAATTACATTATCATAATCATCGTTCAAAAATGAAGCATGCTCCCCTTCGTAGATCATCATCTCATAGACTTCATCAGAAATTATTATGATATCGTTTTCCTGAGCCCATTCGATTATTCTATTCACGTCTTCCTGTGGGAATACGCCACCAGTTGGATTTCCAGGTGAGTTCAATATTATCGCCCTAGTATTATCAGTTCTTCTTTTTTCGAGATCTTCTAGATCTGGAACGAATTCATTATCCTGCAATACAGGGTATGGAACTGGTTCACCTCTAGCCAGTTTGATCTGAGGTTCGTACAAAACAAAACCAGGTTCAGGATACAATACTTCTCTAGAATCGTCTACCAGAACATCCATGGTGATTTTGAAAGCCTGTGTTGCTCCAACTGTTATAATTACATTATCCTTTGTGATACCACTTTTATATCTGGTCAGATGATTAGCGATTTCCTCCCTGAGAGGTTCCAGACCGTAAGTGGAACCGTATCCATTATTACCATCCATCATGGCCTGTTTATAAGCATCTATAACATCTTCTGGTGGTTGAAAGTCTGGCTGTCCAAGTCCTAGATTTAAAGCGTCATCGTCAGCCATCTCGAACATCTTTCTTATTCCACTCAACTCAATTTCTTGCACCCTTTTTGGTATCATAGCGTTACAACCCTTACATTGATAATATTTAATATTTATCTTATTCCTCTAAAACTTCAGGATTCACTATATTTTCTGGCATCCTTCCTTCCAATACTGCTATAAGGTTATCAGCAGCCATCTTTGACATCCCATCCCGTGCTCTGTGAGATGCGCTTCCAAGGTGTGGTGTCAAAACTACATTATCCAGATCGTAATAATTTGGATTGGCCCCGTACGGTTCGTCAGAATAAACATCGATTCCAGCTCCACCTATCCCGTTTTCCCTTAATGTTTCTATGAGAGCCTCTTCATTGACAACCTCACCCCTGGCGGTGTTTATCAAGTACGAACTTTCTTTCATTGTATCAAGCTCTTCCCAACTGATCATCTCTTCAGTTTCATCAGTGAGAGGAACGTGGAGAGTGACTATATCTGATTTGGAAAGAAGAGATTCTTTGTCTACATATTCTGCTCCTATCTCCTTTTCTATGTTCTTCCTTCTTGATCGGTTGTAATATAGCACGTCCATATCAAATGCTTTTGACTTTCTGGCAACACAACTACCTATGTTACCCATACCGATTACCCCAAGAGTTTTGTTGTGAACTTCATGACCTATCATCAAAGTTGGATCCCATCCTTCGAATTTATCCTCTCTAACGTATTTGTCTCCTTTAACGATATTTCTCACCACTGCAAATATAAGAGACCAAGCCATCTCAGCAGTAGCTTCAGTTAAAACTCCTGGAGTGTTTGTGACAGCGATCCTTCTTTCATTTGCAGCTTCAACATCTATATTATCGTATCCTACAGCGTAGTTTGAAATGACCTTCAAATCTTCACCAGCCTCGATAATTTCTTCATCTATTTCATCAGTTAGTAAACATAAAAGAGCGTCTTTCCCCTTCACCCCCTCGATGATCTCTTCTTTTTTAAGCATTCTAGGATGTGGATTAATTTCTGTTTCGAATTTTTCTTTGACTTTATTAAGTCCGATTTCAGGGATTTTTCTGGTCACGAAAACTTCCATGCTATCACCGTTTTTAGTAAGGAATTATATTTATTACTATTTTTGGTCTATTTCGAAAATATTAAGTAAGCATTATTACATCTTTTAAGGATTCGATATATCATATGAAAGGAGTGGAAAAATGAAATTCAAATTAGATTTTATAGGATTTGGAGTAGTTGGTCAAGGTTTAGCAAAAATACTTATTGAAAAAGAAGAATGGTTGAAAAAGAAGTACGGATTTGAGTATGAAGTAGTATCTATAAACGATATGAAGCTTGGTTCTGTTTACGATAAAGATGGATTAGACCTTGAAAAGATAATAAAAATGTTAGAGAAGGATGGTGATTTTAAATCTCATCCAAAATCCAATGATTGGAGTCCTTTAGAAACTATTGAGAATAGTGATTCCAATACAATGATAGAAGTCACCTACACAGATATGGAAACAGGCGGTCCAGCTTTGGATCACGTAAGAACAGCACTGAAGGAAGGTAAACATGTAGTAAGTACTAACAAAGGCCCAGTAGCTAATGAACTGAGAAAGCTTCTAAAATTAGCTGAAGAAAATAACGTATATTATGGGTTTGAAGGTACTGTACTGAGCGGAACTCCAGCAATCAATTTTGCACAGCATACCCTTGCAGGTTGTGATATATCTGAAATTAAGGGGATAGTAAACGGTACAACGAATTATATTTTGACACAGATGGAAGATGGTATGGAATATGAGGAAGCTTTGAAGAAGGCTCAAGAGCTAGGATATGCAGAAGCAGATCCGACCGGAGATGTTGAAGGAATCGATGCACAGGGGAAAACGGTTATTTTATCTAATACTCTCATGGATGCAGAGCTTGAACTCGGTGATGTAGACAGAGAAGGTATAACAGATTTGACTCTGGAAGATGTAAAACGGGCAGTAAAAGAGGGGTATAGATGGAAACTTGTAGCACAAACTAAAAGAACTGAAAAAGGGGTAGAAGCTAAAGTCAGCCCTGAAAGATTACCACTAGATCATCCTTTGGCTAATGTGATGGGACCCACAAATGCTCTTACGTTTACCACAGATCATCTAGGAGATGTGACTATAATAGGACCTGGTGCTGGTAAAGAAGAAACAGGTTATTCGCTTCTAGTCGATCTTTTAGCTATAAATAATGTGAGTAGGTGATATTATGGCGGGTGCATGGGATAAAGTACTAAAAATAGACCTTTCAACAGGGAAAACTGAAGATATGGAGTTAGGAGAGGAAGTTGTTAAGCAATATTTGGGGGGTAATGGTCTGGGAATTTACCTTCTAAATAAAGAAACTGATGGCAGAGTAGAGGCATTCTCTGAAGAAAACCCTCTGATTTTCGTCCCTGGAGCGTTGAATGGAAGTAAAGTTCCGATGACGGAGAAATGTGGATTTTACTCCAAATCTCCATTGACAGGTATAATGGCTGAAGGCATATTTGGTGGAGGATTAGGTGAACAATTGAAAAGATCAGGGTATGATGGCCTTGTGATAAAAGGGAAATGTGAGAACCTGAGTTATTTATCTATCACTGAAGAAAGTATAGCGATAAAAAGAAGTACAGAACTCGAGGGTATGGGTACTGAAAAGGCGGAGGATGTCCTTAAGAAAAGACATGGTGGTAATGCAGCAGTAATAGGACCTGCTGGTGAAAACTTGGTCAAGTTTGCGATAATAGCCGGTGATGATAGACAGGTAGGAAGAACTGGACTTGGAGCGGTTATGGGCTGGAAAAATCTGAAGGGCATAGTGATAAACGGATGGAAAAACGTAGAACCAGTCCATCCTGATGAACTTTCTAAATTGAGGAAAAAAGCAATGTCAGAGTTCACAGATAAGGACGGTGCTGGTAAAGATAGTTATGATCTATACAGCAGTCATGGAACGATTAAATTTAGCGGCATGGCATCCGAGCTAGGTATATTCCCCACCAGGTATTGGGAATCTGGAGAGTTTGATGAGGCAGAAAAATTGAGCAGTTATCATTGGGAGGATCGTATAAGTGAGAGTAAAGGATGCAACCGATGCCCATGCAGGTGCGGGCAGGTCTACAAGGATATAGTAGATGTAGAGTATGAGACCTCATTTTCACTCGGTTCAAATCTGGAGATAGGTGATATAGAAAAAGTGGCGAAGGCCAATTACCTTTGTGATGTCCTCGGAATCGATACTATGGGGATGGGTAATACAATAGGTTTTCTTATGAGATTGAGTGAGGATGATGTGATAGATGAGGATATCGAATTCGGTGACAGCAAAGCAGCTATCGATATTATAAGAAAGACAGCCTATAGAGACGGATTGGGAGATACAGCTGCTGAAGGAGTTAGAAATATTGGAGAAAAATTCGATAAAGAGAATATTGCAGTCCACGTAAACGGGTTGACACCACCTGCATACGATCCAAGAGCACTGAAGGGGATGGGTCTTGGTTTTTACACTTCTACCAGAGGGGCATGTCATCTTAGGTCAGATTGTGATGGCATAGAACTAGGTGGTGGGATGACCACCAACGATAAAGGTGAATGGGTTGAGTTACAAAAGGAAAGAAGTTCTACAGAAGGTAAGGAATATGTGGCATGGCGAGAGAATTATGTTACTTTACATGATACGATAGGGTCCTGTAAATTAACAGGAAGGAGTGTATACTCACCTGAATTTATGAGTAGGTTTATCAACGCTCATTTTGGGTTTGATCTCTCAGGCCAGGATATGTACAAGATAGGTGAAAGAATTTACAATCTAGAAAGGGTATATAATCTTGAACAAAAACCGGATATTAAGGAAGAATTACATGTTCCTGAACAGTTCTCTACACCTACACCTGTTGAAAATCTTAATAGAGAGTCTCTTACTAAGGAACAGATTCAAAAGATGCTGAAAGATTACTACGAAGCTCGAGGATGGGACAAACAGGGGGTTCCTAAAAAGAAGAAATTATCCGAATTAAACCTAGGATAAAGTTCTTTAGGACGTTTATATTTCTCCGAAAACTTTATTTCAAACTCTAAATCATAGAAGGGTTACATATGTTAGACATCTTGATGTATTATTTCGTGGTTCCGATAATTATATTCTCATTTCTGTGGGAGATCAGAAAAGAAAAGAATTATATTGAATTCATGAAAGATGTCGTCATCGAAGGTGGAGGAGAGGGTTATGGTGTACGCGGTAAATTTGCTGATATGAGAGATAGGAAGCAGAAAAAACAATTTAAAAAATCGGTAAAACGTTTAAGAAGATTACAGATTTATATGGTAATAGCTCTGATCGTTCTTTTACCTTTATGGAATTTTGCTGCTGATTATAGGGCTAATTCTTCAATTCATTCGGAAATCATCGGTGGAGGATTACACGTACAAAAGAAGGATCCAGTAGTGCATGAAATAGGTCCTACTTTTGATATTGCCAAGGTCTACGATGAGATAGAAGAAAATCCTAGTATATATCGTCCAGAGATGATAAAGAGGGTTGTCAATCTCGATCAGTTGACAAAATATCCTGGTAGATTAGCTGTATATCGATTGATAGATAATCGTATAATAATCACATACAGCTATTTGGGTGTCTATCCCGTTATAAAAGCGTATGGATTCCAATTCATGGAATCTCGGGGTATTGTGGTTCAAAGGGAAACAACAGTAGTTTATCCTTTGAGCCCTGCTGAAGTATCTAGTTTAGCGGATTTGATCTAAAAAAAGAAAAATTTTTATATCTTCATCACATTAATATTTGTGTTATAATATGATAAAGATGTTTACATATTATTTGATAATACCCGCTATAATACTAGCGATATGTATGAAGATTTGGTTTGAAAGGAAATATTTAAAATTTACTTTTGATAAAAAATCAAATTTTGGAGATCTTAAAACTTCTATTAAAAATATAAAAGAGTTACAAATATACCTTGTTATAGTTTTTATCTTATCTATTTTAGTTTTGCATTTTGTAACAGCAAGTGTAGTTCATGAACACGCGCACATTGAGAAAGTTTCACCCCCCTCTATAAAAGGAGGTGGTGGTTACGGAGAACTTGATCCTGTCACCTCTGAAATAAAACCAACTTATGACATAGATAAAGTAAAAGAAAAGATGGAAGAGGATCCAGGGAGTTTTAGGCCTGATCTCGTGTATAATGTTACAGATATAGATGAATTCACAAAGGTTCCAGGAAAAATGGGCGTATATAGGTTAAGAAATGATAGAATTCTGATCATTTATACATATGTTTCACCTTATCCTATAGTAAAATCATTTGCTATTGATCTGTTTCCAAATAATCCAAATGTTGATCCGACAATCAGTGAAGAAACATTCATATATCCTGAATCTCCCAGCTCGGCTGCAAATTTTAATTCTATCATATAATCGATATTTTTGAATGGGATCGTGGGTGCAGTGAATTTATGTATGTTCAATTGTAATTATGAACTCATAGTTCTAAGGAAGAATAAATATAAGACCTTTCTTTTTTTCCAAATATGGTAAAGTATTCAGTGATTCTTGTGGAACCAAAGACCACTGGAAATATTGGTGCAGTGTGTAGGTTGATCCATAATTTTGGATTGAAAGATCTGTATTTGATAAATCCACCTGAACTAGATGATGATGCTTATGCTAGAGCGATGCATGCTAAAGATCTGTTGGAAAAGGCAGAGATCTATGAAAATTTAGAAGAATGTTTAAATGAGTTTGATCTACTTGTTGGGACCTCTGGAATACATACACAAAAGGAAAAGAAGTTTTTAAGAAAAGCTGAGACTCCCAAGAATTTAGATGAGGCTACTAAGGATTTCGAAGGAAAGATCGGTTTGATGTTCGGCCGTGAAGACCAGGGACTGTCTAATGAAGAGTTGAAAAAATGTGACAGAGTGGTGAGAATTCCAACTTCTGAAGATTATCCGATCATGAACCTTTCCCATGCTGTATGCGTGATTCTATATGAAATATTTAAAGAAAACGAGGATTTTGATCTAGTACCAGAAGATAAAATAAGCAGCCATGGAGATAAAGATAGATTAAATGAATATTTTACTGAGATCCTGGATATGATTGATTACCCAGATCATAAAAAAGAGAAAACAGAGATTATGTTTAGAAAGATAATCGGAAGGGCAATGATAACTAAATGGGAATATCATAGGTTGATGGGAGTTTTTTCACAGATAAAAAAGAATCTTTGATCACTTATCAAGACCTACCTTCTCAGATATAATTTTCTTCAATTCATCCCTATCTTTAACTTCCAGTCCGAAGTATTCTTGGAATTTTGGACTAGTTCTCAATGAATAAGTTCTACCTTCATCTTCTGAGATGATAAGACCCATATCTGTTAGTTTATCAACATGCTCATAGACTTTACTTCCTATCATCTTTTTGAGTTCACTTTGTTTTACAGGTTGATAGTAAGCGATGAGCGCAGCGGTTTTCAGTAACGGTTTGTTTATTTCCTGATCCATCATCTCCATCCCGTACTTATTGAAGTTGGATTTTAGTTGTAATGAATATTTTCGACCTATTTTGCTTATCTCCAGAGCAGTTTTTCTGTTTCTGTACATCCTTCTTAATTTTTTAACTGCTTGTCTGATGTCTTTTCTGTCTCTTCCAGTGGATTCCTCAATTTCTGGAATGGTCAAAGGTCTTCCTGCTGAGAATAAAACAGCTTCGACTATTTCTTCGATATCTTCATCGTATTGAAGTTCGTCTAGCTCATCGTCATCTATTTCCATGTCTAAAACAAGAAAATAAATCAGTATATATTAAATTACCGAGTGACCGGAATCCAAAAATCCATATATAGTAAAAACTTATCACGAAAATATGCCTGTAATATCAGTTGATTCCGAAGAACTGTTGAAGTTCACTGATGCCGAAGAGATTGACTTATTGGATGCTCTTCCTAAATTAGGAATCGAAATAGAAGCTATCGAAGATGAAAAGTGGGAGTTAGAAGTTAATCCTGATAGATGTGACCTATTATCAGTTGAAGGTATAGGCAGAGCGGTTAAAGGATTTTTAGGGAAAGAAACCGGGCTGAAGAGATACTCAATTAAGGAATCAGATATAGTGACAGAAGCTGAATTAAGTGTTCAGGAAGTGAGACCTTTCATAGTTACAGCCTTCGTTAAGAATATAGACTTGAATGAAGATATACTTAAATCATTGATGGATCTGCAGGAAAAGCTGCATCTGACCTTGGGAAGAGGTCGAAAAAAAGTTGCAATCGGTGTGCATGATTTTGGTCCGATAGAACCGCCATTTGTTTACAAGGCAGTTAGACCTGAAGAGGTAAGTTTTGTTCCTCTTGAAAAGCATAGAGAGATGAATTTAGAAGAGATTTTAGAACGTCATGAGAAAGGAGTGGAATATGCTCATGTTTTAGAGGATAAAGAAAGGTATCCTGTTATTTTGGATTCGAACGATAATGTTCTTTCATTTCCACCTGTTATCAATGGAACACTTACTCAAGTAACTGAAGATAGTGATACTCTATTCATCGATATGACTGGTACTGATGAGAAGATGCTTGATTACACCTTAAATATACTGTGTACGATGTACGCTGAAAGAGGTGCAGATATTTACACTACAAAAGTTAAGTATGGTTCTCAGGAGAAGGTATATCCTGATCTGAGTACTGATAAAATCGAAATCGATCCATCAGAATGCAGTAAATTGTTAGGAGTTGAATTGGAAGATGAAGATGTATTACAATTGTTAGAAAAAATGAGATTTGACGGTAAAATAAAAGATGATAAAATAGAGGTTGAGATACCCGCCTATCGTCATGACATCTTACATCCTTGGGATATAGTTGAAGATATTGCTATCGGTTTTGATTATGATAACTTTGAAGGTACATTACCAGAGGATGTGACTATCGGTAAGAGATTGAAGGATGATAAGCTAAAAAATTCTGTGACTGATTTACTAGTCGGTTACGGATTCACAGAAGTGATGAACTATCCTTTGAGTAACCCTGAGAAAGAGATTGGTTTTTTATCGGAAGATGGAGAAGATTTGTCGTTAGTACAAAATCCCGTGACAGAGGACAAAACATGCTTGAGAAAATGGCTACTACCTTCACCTTTATCAAATCTTAGAGAAAACAGGAATAAATCATTACCTCAGAAGATATTCGAGATCGGAGATGTGGTTGTAAATGATAAACAATATACAAAAATAGCAGGAACAGTAACTCATCCTGAAGCAGGATTTTCAGAGATGAAGTCGTTGATGCAAGGTTTACTAGAGAACCTTGGTATCAACCCTAGTTTTGAATCTAAAGAACACGATGCTTTCGTTGAAGGTAGATGTGCTGGAATAATCGTTGATGAGGATGAAATAGGATTTTATGGAGAGATCCATCCTGAGGTACTTGATAGATTTGATTTAGAGAATCCTGTCATTGGATTCGAATTAAATCTTGAGAAGATAATGGATATGAAAGAGAGATTTTAGATCAACTTTTCTTAAGGAAGCTAGATTCTGACATCATCAATAGAGTCACGTCCAATCTATCGTTATGGTAATAGACTAAAGACATTTCTACACAGATCACGTTAAAAAATGTTAAATGTAGGTAATCTTACTTTTAGTATGGTGAATATCTTGGAAAAAAGAGATTTAGGAAATACTGGTCATAATTCCAGTATAGTCACTTTTGGTTCGATCTCGTTAGCATATGTATCCCAAAAGAAGGCTGATGAGTTGATAGAATTAGCACTTTCTCACGGTGTCAACCATTTCGATACCGCACCGTCCTATGGAGACGCTGAACTTAAACTAAAACCAATGCTGAAAGAACACAGAGATGAAATCTTTCTAGCATGTAAAACAAATGAACGATCTAAAGAAGGTGCATGGAAAGAATTGAATGAGTCTTTGGAAAGGATGGAAGTAGACCATATCGATCTATATCAATTCCATGCCATCACTGAAAAGAAAGAGATAGAACAGGTAATAAGTCCGGGAGGGGCATTAGAAGCTTTTAAAAAGGCGAAGGAGGAAGGATTGATAGATCATATAGGTTTATCGACTCACGGTAAACCAGATATCATAAAAGAGTTCATGGATAAAGTAGAGTTGGACACTGTTTTATTCCCCCTGAATTTCTCTATTCTCGCTAAAGATGATCCTAAATATGATGTTGAATCGATACTTGATTTAGCTGAGGATAAGGGAATGGGAACCATCGGCATAAAAGCATTTGCGAAGGGCCCTTGGCCAAAAGAGATAAAGGAAAAGGAGTCATCTGAAAGACCACATCCAACATGGTATGAACCTTTTGAAAAACAGAGAGATATCGATAAATGTCTCAGGTTCGCATTATCTCAAGGGTTAACCACTATTACTTCAGCTGGTTCTCCCGCTTTGGTTCCGAAGATAATAGAAGCTGCAGAGAGATACAAAGAGATGAGTAAAGGAGAACAGAAAAGATTACTTTCAGAAGGAAAAAGTCTAGAATCACCTGTACCTACAACTAAGATATAGAATGTTTATCTACGGTAGCTAAGTCATATTGATATCCTCATTAGTTATTGCTTCCTTGATATTTTGTAAAGACATCCCTCCAAAAAACGCTTATATTCCTTCACATTAATTCTTCGTTGAAGTCAAAAGATTCACTAGTTTGGGCCCAAAGATTGTTTCGGAGCAAAGCTTCAAATATCTACTATGCACTCAAAGCTCACAAAGTTCGTTTAGGGCTCATAGATCAGTTGGCAGATCGTCACCTTCGCATCCTAATGGAATTTGGAAGAAATTCCATGGACCTTCGGAATTCTATTAGAATTCCGTAAAGATCCGTAGGTGATAACCGAGGATGATCGGCAACCTGCTGCGGGAAAGGTGAAGGCCGCGGGTTCAAATGGTAAGGAATAAATTCCTTACACTCGGTAATTTTAAAAAAAATTACCTCGTCCCGCTGAGTAATTTGCGATGCATTATTGTTACCCAAAAAATGCTTATATTTAATCCATTTAATCTTCATCACTAACATAAATACGTTCAGGGCTCATAGATCAGTTGGCAGATCGTCACCCTCGCATCCTAATGGAATTTGGAAGAAATTCCATGGATCTTCGGAATTCTATAAGAATTCCGTAAAGATCCGTAGGTGATAACCGAGGATGATCGGCAACCTGCTGCGGGAAAGGTGAAGGCCGCGGGTTCAAATGGTAAGGAATAAATTCCTTACACTCGGTAATTTTAAAAAAAATTACCTCGTCCCGCTGAGTAATTTGCGATGCATTATTGTTACCCAAAAAATGCTTATATTTAATCCATTTAATCTTCATCACTAACATAAATACGTTCAGGGCTCATAGATCAGTTGGCAGATCGTCACCCTCGCATCCTAATGGAATTTGGAAGAAATTCCATGGATCTTCGGAATTCTATAAGAATTCCGTAAAGATCCGTAGGTGATAACCGAGGATGATCGGCAACCTGCTGCGGGAAAGGTGAAGGCCGCGGGTTCAAATCCCGCTGGGTCCACTTCGCTTACGCTCAGTGAACCACGGGATTTGAAAATACGTGGGAACAAGTTCCCACTACTCATCAATTTCTACCGAAATTGATTCGTCCCGCTGGGTCCATTAAACTTGTTTTAATGGGTAGAGAGAATGCGGTAGCATTCTTGAGGGTCCATTTTTCTGTGGAAAATGGTTCATTAGAATCTTTGATTCTTACAGGTCCACTAATAAATCTTCGAATTTTAGTGATGGGTTAGAACCTCCGGTTCTGACTAGTCCATTTATTTTTAATTTTCTGATATGTCCACCTATCTTTGATTAGTTAGAACCTATGGTTCTAAAGGGTTTATTTTTTAAATTATTTCTAATCTAAAAACAATAACTATTTATCTTCATAGAATTCTATAAAAAGTAATGAAAGTAGTAATCGCAGGAGGAGGATTCTGTGGGTCAATGGTCGCTAAGAGACTAGATAAAAACCCAGAGATAGATGTTACTCTAATAGATGAAAAAAAATACTTTGAGTACTATCCATCTCTACCTAAATTGATTACTGATCCTGATTATCATGATAAAATAATCAAACCTTATTCTCAATTTTTAGAAAATACTGATATCATTGTAGAAAGAATTGAAAAGATGAGTCCTAAATATGTTTTGACAAAAAATAGAAAAGTAGAATTCGATGTTCTAGTTGTTTCTCTAGGTGCTGAATATCCTATCTATCTTGAAAATAAAAAAGATGTATTCATAGTCAGATCAGGAAAAGAAGTGAAAGAATTATCTAAGAAGATCGGAAAATCAGAAAGAATTTTGATCGTTGGAGGAGGTTTAATAGGAACCGAAGTAGCGGCAGGATTAGTGGCTAAAACAAATAAGGAAATAAAGTTAGTTCATTCCCATAGTGAACTCGTCGAAAGAAATCCAAAGGTTGTTTCTTATTTTGCAAAAATATTTCTTGAAGAGAAGGGTGTAGAATTGAGATTAAATGAGAAAGTAGTTAGACATGAAGAAAATGTGTTTTATACTAATATAGGCAACAATATAGAAGCTGAGGTTTGTATATGGAGTACTGGATTGAGTTATGATAAAGATCTATATCATAATTTTGATGAAATATCTTTTGCTGAAAATGGATCTTTATGTGTAAATGAATCGCTTCAAGTAAGAGGATATTCGAATATCTTTGCAGGTGGAGATATTACAGATATTGCTGAGCAAAAAACTGGACATAATGCAGATTCACACGCAAGAATAATATCAAAAAATATGGTTAGAATGAAAGAAGGAAAGGTTCTTAAAACTTACAGCAGGATGAAAACTCCATTGGTCATCAGTTTGGGAGATGTGAATGGAATAATTTCTTTTCCTCCAATTGGTATGCCTGGACCGATCCCTGCATTTGTTAAATATTTGTTGGAAAAAGGCGCTCTTTTTAGACTGTGATTCAAAAATAAATACTCCATATCAAGTCTAAACCATATCCAGCCATCAAGAAGAAAGAAAAAAGTGCGTAAAGTTTGAAATTCAGACCTGATATACTTTTTACTTTTTCATCATATTCTTTATGATTACTTAAGCGTGACCATAACATTGGTAAGAATATCAGATGAGGAATGACTGCAACAAGTAATACCCATCCTGGATTGAGCACTATAAAAGCTATGAAAGATATATTGATCAAAGCTAAAATGTGGATAATCATCAGTCCATACCGGGATCTCTTAAACCCTAATCTTGCGACCAGACCGACCTTACCTCCCTCAATATCGGTTGGAAGGTCAACCATTTCCCCCATCCATACGATGAATACCGTACCAAATCCAGTTATGGGTGAAATCGAAAGCAAGACCGGATGAAAACCTATGTTCTGTCCTATCCCTGCCAGTAAGACAGCCATTGGCCCAAAACCAAGCCAAACTACTACTTCGCCCAATCCTCTATAAGCAAATTTGATCGGCTCAGCAGTGTAATATTTACTCAAGAATATCGATATACCTATGATAACCCAAAGCGGCAACCATAAAGATCGGTCTATGAATAGCATCAATGAAATAGAAAATATGATACCGAATACTATGCCTAATCTTGCGATCAGGAACATTTTGGGAAGTAATTCAGGGTGATCGACAATGATACCAGAGCCTCCACTGAATTCACTCTTCATTGAGTACTTATTATCTGCACCCTGTTTTGTATCGTATATGTCATTGTAAACATTTGTTGTAATATGAAGGCTGATACCTATTATGAATATAAGAACAAAACCTATAAGATTGAAGTTACCTGTGATAGATATAGATACCAGCGTGCCTGAAACTAAAGGTACGATTATAGCAAATAGAAAAGGTGCTCTAATCATGTCTAATATTCCTAGCTTTTCGTTTTTACCACTCATTTAATAAATCCTTAATAATGTTCAGCATATTTAAATCATTTTTCTTATTCAAAATCAATAATTAAGATAAAAAGTAATTTTACTATTTTTTAATGTACTTGTCCCCATCTTCTGTTCTATATATGTGACAGTTTTTCTTAGGATTTTTACTAGCAATAAAAATAATTACTATCCAACAGAGTATTAATGAGGATAAGAGAAAGTATTCAATCGGTATTCCTAATACTTTTATGTGCATCAAGATATAAGCAAAACGTATACTACCCATTATAATTCCTAAGGAGATTAAAGTCATCAATGCAATCATTATCCCAGTGATCTTTGGACTTTTATGATCGATCTGTTCCTCATTTACTTCATCACTCATACTTATTTGAATAATGACTATAAAGAATATTAAAAATTATGGTAGTAATGAAAAATGTTAAAATAAGCTATTTACGTTTAAACAGATATGATAAACAAGAAAGTTTCAGAAATATTTTATGA
>JBKHIX010000128.1:0-4624 GCA_046538435.1 Thermoplasmata archaeon
TCTGACTTACTAGCAATAAGTAACATAATTTTATTCATCATTTACAGGCAAAAAGGCGTAGGTTCTACCTTCCCCGACACTCATCTTGCTTTTTAAAAATCCAATACAGAATAATCTTTTATTATTCGATTTTTTAGGATAGATTCAATCTGGCCCGGGCTTAATTATGAGCTAAAATTCTGGATGGACACCTGATTCTCAGTTGGATCCAAAACCATCACTTTCGCTGGGTCTGGCTCTATGTCCCTCATTTTCTGATATTCTGTTTGAGACTGCCATGTTGATGAATTGATCATTATCGTTCCGTGATAATCCTCCACCTCAGCTCTATGTATATGTCCTGTCACAAAAACATCCGGTATATCTTCTATCAATAAGTAATCTTTATCTTCCGGAGCTATCGATGTTTTCTTACCGTACACAGGAACAAGATGTCTTCTCTTCATCATTTCTTTCATGGCTGTGATCGGTCTATGATTGGAGACTTCTGGAAGTAGATCAGATAGGTCATTAATACTGCTCCCGTGATAAAGTAAAGTTTTCAATCCATCTATCTCAAGCAAACACGGATTTCCATAAAACACTACATTATCAGGAAACATCTCCTGCACATCTTCAGGCAGCTTAGGCTGAGGCTCTGAATTTCTAACAATGTCGTGATTACCAGGTATAGTGATTATTAAAACATCATCGGGCAGTTCACTCAACATCCTTGCCAATTCTCTATACTGTTCATAAATATCTATGATTTCAAGCTCTTCCTCCTGATTCGGAAATATACCTATACCATCGATAAGGTCACCGGTTATCACTAGATATCTGATCTGTTGAGCAACTTCATCATCTGAATTCATCCATTTCGTAAACCTATTCCATTCTTTTTTTAGAAACGTATCACTGCCTACGTGAACATCTCCGATGAAAGCTATCTTACCCTCAAATTTCTTATTTCTTCTCTTTTTTATTTTAGGTATTCCTGGTCTGACTATCTTTTCTATCGAGAAAGTCGTATCGTATCCTTGTTTCTTCTCCCAAATACGACCCTCAGCCAGTACGACTTCATCCTCGAGCACGTTTTTCTCAAAAGCTTCGCTGTCACTTGAGATAAAAGCCTTTATCTTACCAGAGGGATCCTCCAAAGTAAGCATCTTATTTCCGTTGGAAGTATTGTGAACATCCCCTACCATACCGATTACTTTAGCTCTCCCACTCCTTTTAGCAACTCTTCCAATATCGACTATCCCTTTCGCTTCTCTCCTTCTAGAAATTATCAATCTTAATCTTTCATATCTATCTAAAAAATAATTTTGAAAGTCATCGATCACTCCTGTACAGGTGGACTCTCCTGAGATATCTTTTAAAACTTTAATATTATCTAGATCAGGTCTTTCTAACTTCTTTTCATCACTGTCATGCTTCTCTTTAACTTCTTCTACTTCCTCTTTAACCTCTTTATCTTTATCGATCTCAACAAAATTCTGTAATGTATCTCTACCCAAAGGAAAGGGGAGTTTATTATCAATCTCTATCATGTTCTCCACGATAGAGCATGGCTCATCGAACTTATCCAAATATTCCCATGCTTCAGGGGTCAAAACAGTGTTCCTTTCCGCTAGTTTACTGACTATCCTTTCGCGCATCCCAATCAATTAAAAATAAAGAAATGCGGAGTATTAATTATTTTTTATATCATCGGATTTGAATAATCATAAAATCATTAACAGATTAATGCAAACCAATATATAACACCCGATTATGATATTAAAACTGATAAACTATGAAACTAAATTTTCTAGGCGGTGCTTCAGAGGTCGGTGCTTTATCGATGCTGATGCACCACAAAGATATGACGATGATATTTGATCACGGTATGTTACCGGATGATCCACCACAATATCCAATGAGACCACCATTGGTTGATTCTGCATTCTTAACACATTCCCATCTTGATCACTGCGGGATGATGCCTTCATTGATCAGGCAGAATGACATTAACGTTTTAGCAACTCATCCAACAGTTGAAGTGACTGAGTTACTGCTATACGACAGTTTGAAGATAGCAGATATAGAAGGGTATCCAAAACATTATGAGAAAAGAGATATCAAAAGCACTAAGTCTTCTTTCGATCTCGTTGGATACAACTCAAAAAGAGATATTGGCGGGATGGAAGTGGAAGTGCATTCTTCTGGTCATATACCAGGTTCAAGCATGTTCGAAATACGAGGCGATGGGACCACTCTGTTCACAGGAGATATCAATACAAAGAACACTAGGCTGCTTTGGGGTTGTCATTCATTGGAATGTGATAACCTTATCATGGAAGCTACCTATGGTGGGGAAAACCATCCAGATAGAGAAGGGGAAGAAAAAAGATTTTTAGATACTATTGACGAAACTTTGAAAGAGGATGGACAGGTTATAATACCCAGCTTTGCTGTAGGAAGAACACAGGAACTGCTGATGATACTTGACGATGCAGATTATGATGTCTGGTACGATGGAATGGGCAGAACAGTAGGAAGGATTTATCTGAATCACGAAGGATTCATTAGATCGCATAAAGCATTAAGAGACGCTATTAAAAATGCTAATGAAGTACGGTCCAAAAAGACAAGAAATAAAGCGAAGAATGCTGAAGTAATAGTCACAACCAGCGGTATGCTGGAAGGTGGGCCTGTTTTAACTTATCTCTCAGAGATCAGAAAAGATCCGAGCAGTTCCATATTACTTACAGGGTATCAGGTTGAAGGTACCAACGGTAGAAGATTACAAGATCAAGGTGTGATCAGAGACCGAGGTGCTACCATGCCAGTGGAATGTAAGGTCGATAAGTTCGACTTCTCAGCACATGCAGGTCATGACGAATTGATAGAATTCGCTAAGGGTTGTAATCCAGAAAATATTGTCCTCTGTCATGGAGATAATAGGGAAGCCGTTGCTGATGATCTTTCTGAATTCGATATTTATACTCCAAAAGAAGGTGAAGAGATAGAAATATAGAATTTTGATAATCACGTCTAAAATATTTTATCTTACCTCTTTATTATGGGTACAGATATAATGTGGGAGCTTTCCGTTAGTCTATCCGTTAGCAGATTTATAGTAGGGTTTCTCTTTCTGTTCGTAGCATCAATAATGGACCTTAAAACAAGAAGGATTCCGAATGAATTATGGATGATAATGTCAGGATTCGCAGGAGGATTATTGTTTTTAGAATTATTTACGAGAAGCGTGAATTGGGAATTCTACCTTATATTTATACCGATAGCAGTTCTGTTGGCTGAAGCCTTTATAGATAGACCACCGTTATACAAGGATGGGAATATCAATTTTCCAATGATAGGTTGGTTCGCATTACCTATCGCTAGTTTGATATTTCAGATATATACTTTACATGGTAAATTATTTTTCTGGTCACTGATGACCATACCTATAATAATGACTGTAGTTTTCGTGCTTTACTTCTTTTATATCATCTATGGAGGGGCTGATGCTAAAGCTTTGATCGTAATCGCACTGCTGGTTCCTTTATATCCTCATATACCCTATTTGACACATATGGCCGGATCCGAATTACTTCTGGATCTGATGCAGATTTTCTTCCCCTTCACCTTAGTGGTCATGCTGAATGCCTCGCTTTTGTCGCTTTCATTACCTATTTCATTCATATTTAAAAACATAGGCAGAGGAGATATACGATTTCCAGAGATGGTATTTGGTTACAGGAAAAAAGTGGATGAAATACAAGATTCTTTTGCATGGCCAATGGAGTATTATGATGATGGTGAACATGTAGTTGAAAAATTAAGTTTGAGACCTAAGAAGGACCCTGAAGAGGCTATTCAGAGTTTGAAAGATCATGACGTAAAAACAGCATGGGTCAAACCCAAGATACCTTTTATAGTTTTCATCTTTTTAGGGTTTGTACTGTCCTTCATAATAGGTAATCCCATGAGATATATAGTGAAGATTTTTTAATTGAACTGGGGAAAAATAATGATGTGTTATTAAGTAATAAAATCTTGCGAAAGGTTTAAATATAAAACCCGGAGTTGCATATATAAAATGTATATATTTGGAGGTTAAAGAGAGTTGAGAACAGAAGGGTATATAGATTCTATTTCCGATAATGGGAAGATAATTGCTAGATTTCCCGCTTCAGTCAATTCAAATACCCTTGTTAAAGATATTAGAAACAAAACGATAGGAAAGATCGATTGGATTTTTGGACCTGTTGATGAACCCTATTATGAAATTGAACCTCTTAATAAATCACAAAAAACCCTCTCTTTAATCGGCAATAAGATCTATGTAGAGGAGGATAATAATGGAAAATGAATCAAATATCAATAACAAACAAAAAGAAAGAGGAGATGCGGTTGAGAAAGTCACAGAATGTCCAGAATGTGGCAGCCGACATCTTGCACAGGATTACGATAGAGGCGAACTCATTTGTGAAGATTGCGGACTGGTTATCGATAACCAGTATATCGACGAAGGGCCCGAGTGGCGTGCCTTCGATATGAAGCAGGAGGAAAATAGAGCCCGTACCGGTGCTCCCATGACTCAGATGGTCCACGATAAAGGACTGTCTACTGGTATTGATTCATCCAATAGAGATTC
>JBKHIX010000129.1:0-4608 GCA_046538435.1 Thermoplasmata archaeon
TTAACACATGCTGGACATACTTTATGCGGTATTTATGAGCGGTCTGATGAACGTTATCGATTACCTATCAAAGCATGTACTGACTTGCCTGATACCTGCCTTCTTCATAGCGGGAGCAATATCCGCTTTTATCAAAAAAGACGCTATATTGAAATATCTCGGTCCAGATGTTAAAAAGACGATATCGTATCCCATCGCGTCTATCTCCGGAGCTGTTTTAGCGGTCTGCAGCTGCACTATACTTCCGATGTTCGCCGGGTTGTACAAAAAAGGAAGCGGCGTGGGGCCCGCGACAGCTTTCCTGTATTCAGGACCCGCGATAAACATCTTGGCTATAGTTTATACCGCTAACGTGCTTGGATTCGAACTCGGCTTAGCAAGAGCAGTGGCTGCCGTTGGAATGGCTTTCGTTATAGCTTTTGTGATGTCCAATCTATTCAAAACTCATGATGAAGAAACCAGCAAAAATAACAAGAATACTTCTATTAACGATAATGGCCCTAACAGGTCAAAATGGGTGAAGTTGAGTGTTTTTGTTTTGCTGATAGCCATATTGGTCTTTGGAACGGCTAGTATCTCTTGGGCTCTCAAGATAGGCATCATCTATATATTCTCTATGGAGATCGCAGTTATTTTGATCTATTTTTATGAGCCAAGTGAGGTTACAGAATGGGGTTACGAAACCTGGGATCTGACGAAAAAGATATTTCCGATACTGATAGCTGGTACCTTCATAGTAGGGGTGATAGCTTTTTTCGTTCCACCTGAGACATTTAGACCTTATCTAGGTGACAATAGTTTACTTTCATCGTTTTTAGGTTCGATAATCGGGGCAATACTTTACATGCCCACTCTTCTAGAAGTGCCGATAATCGGTGAGACTTTCGGTTACAACTCAGGAGTGATGGGCGATGCACCGGCTTTAAGTTTATTGCTCGCTGGACCTTCTCTCAGTTTACCCAACATGATCGTCCTTTTCAGGATAATGAAATTCAAGCATTGGCTCGCCTACATCGGGATCGTAGTAGTGCTTTCCACTTTGATGGGATTCACGTATGGAATGATAGTTTGATAAGATATAAGAGGAGATAAAAAACATGAAAAATATTGGAATATTGCCCTGTTCTGGGGCGTGTAACGTCGGAGCGTTATCGAATAAGGCTGTAGTGAACACATTGGAAGAAAAGGAGAACACCGATTTCGTCTGTGCCCTCGGGTTACCCCTGGGTATAGAAGGGATCATAAAGAATGGTAAGAGCAGTGATGGTTATATTGCATTGAACGGGTGTAAAGTTAGATGTGCAACTAAAGCTCTAAAAAGTGCTGATATACCCGTGAATGAGGAGATAGTTATAACCGAAGGATATGATATACAAAAGAATAAAGATCTTAAAAGTGAAGAAAAATTAGATAAAATCATGGATGATGTTGGAAATTTAGTGGATAAACTTCAAAAAGAATGAACGAAATTTAGAGGTGATTATATATGAAAAAGATAGAGATATTAGGAACTGGATGTGCAAAATGTCAGAGGCTGGAAAAGAACGCAAAGAAAGCAGTTGAAGAACTCGGTATAGATGCTGAGGTCGAAGAGGTCCAGGATCTAGAGGAGATAAGTGCGAGAGGAGTCATGTCGACTCCCGGCATAGCGATAGATGGTGAGACCAAAGCTACCGGAAAAGTATTGAATCCAAAACAGATAAAAAAACTATTGAAATAGTCTTAGTCGGAAATTATTCAGCCCAAAAAACCTTTCTTTTATAATAAGTCCAAAGATGTACTGAAAACTAATCTACATATCTTCTACCTTTTTCAGTGATACGGTATATCACGAAGTTAGCCTTTCTTTCCCCTTCGATAAGGCCGACTTTTTTTAAGACTGAAAGATGATAGGAGAGCTTTGAATCGGATATATCTAATATATCTTTCAATAAACAAACACAAAGCTTCTGTTGAGCAAGGAGAGTTAGAATTTTCAATCTCAATGGAGTTGATATAGCTTTATATACATCACTTTTCTGTTTGATTTTTCCATCATCGACACGGTTCACCAGCTCCATTATCCCTCCTTTATCTTCTAATTCGTCTTCTACTTCGTCAGGGATCTCCATGTCTACCAAATATATCCTCTCTCTAGTGTATTTTACGAAGGCAGTTTGGTATTATGTGACATCCTCCTTCACCCTAAAGGATGAGGCATCCTACAAGGCCACTGACCTATTCCAGATACCCAGAGGTCGCATTCCGCTCCCTGACTTATAGTTTTACCCAAACACAGAGGTCAGATCGTCGCTTCCAGCTTCAAAAGCTGTGTCACGTACACCGTGTCGATCCACGGTCAGCTCCTGCCTGCAAAAGCGGTCTTCTCAAACTTTCTACAGGCCCGTGTTTGGAACCGTTATATTTACATCTACCAGCAATTATTTAATAGTTCTGGACACTCTGATTCATCTTCCGCCTAAATTATGAGGAATTTATAAAATTCCTCTAATGACGAGGAAGCCACGCTTCCTCAGAAAGTCGGAAGTATTCTCATTAATAACCCTATAATTTATCGTTCTTAAAAGAGCAAGGGGAATTTCATTATTCTTTTTTACAGTATCTATGTGATAGCTCTTCTATATCATCCAAAAAATTAGATATATCTTCATCGGCCAAAGAATATACGATCTTCCTACCCTCTCTCCTCTTCTTTATCAGTCCACACTCGTGAATACCTTTGAGGTGATGAGATATGAGTGACTGCTCCTCGTCCAGCTCTTCTATGATATCTTTGACACACATTTCCCTTTCTTCTAAGAGTTTAAGGATCTTGAAGCGGGTCTTGTTAGCCACACATTTCAGCACGTTTACTTCATCGTTGAACTGCATCTTCTATCTATTTGAACGTATATATTCTATCAATATTAAACTTACTTGAAAAGATTTTTATATGAATTCATATTCATACATAATCGAGAGAGATGTCAGAAGAAATCAAGCAAAAAGAAATCAAAGAGGAAGCTGAACATGCAGAACATGGATTGACTTTTTTCGAGAAGTATCTTTCCATATGGGTGGCGGTCTGTATCGTATTAGGGGTGGCGATCGGTAGATTTCTTCCCGTAATCCCGAACACACTGGGTGAATTCGAATATGCTCATGTCAACATCCCTATCGCTATCTTGATCTGGTTCATGATCTATCCAGCTATGGCTGAGATAGATTTTAGAAGTATACTGGGAGTTAAAGAAAAACCGAAAGGATTGATCGTGACATGGACTTCCAACTGGTTGATAAAACCATTCGTTATGTATGGATTGATATGGTTCTTCATGACGATCGTGTTCAGTGGTTTTATTTCAACCGAATTACAGAGTCAATACATAGCCGGAGCGGTACTGTTGGGTGCTGCTCCATGTACTGCTATGGTCTTCGTCTGGAGTTATCTCTCAGATGGTGATGCTGCTTACACTTTGGTTCAGGTAGCTAGCAACGATCTGATATTGTTGTTCGCATATGTTCCTCTCGTCACTTTTCTGCTGGGAATCGGAGGGATAACAGTACCTTATGACACTCTCATACTCTCTGTTATCCTTTACGTAGGCATACCACTTGCAGCTGGATATCTCTCGAGGACTTATCTGATAGATAAAAAAGGAGAGAATTGGTTCGAAAATGTATTTCTCGAGAAGATGGGGAACGTAACCATAATCGGACTTTTACTGACATTAGTACTGTTATTCTCTTTCCAAGGAGACATAATTGTGAACAATCCTGTACACATATTGTTTATAGCGGTGCCTCTCGTGATCTTCACTTTCACTATTTTCTCCATCGCATATGGTTGGTCATATCTATGGGGTATCGATCATGAGATCGCTGCTCCAGCCGCTGAGATCGGAGCTAGCAATTTTTTCGAATTGGCTGTAGCGGTAGCCATTTCAGTTTTTGGAATAGCATCGGGCGCTGCTTTGGCTACAGTAGTTGGTGTCCTGGTGGAAGTCCCGGTCATGTTGACTCTTGTAGCTATAGCTAATCGGACCAGAAAGTATTTCTGAAAGAGATCATTATAGAGAGGTATATAATATGAAAACACTGTTGATATCGGATATCCACGGCAACTATGAAGCCCTGAAAGAAGTGTTTGGGCAGGAAAATTGGGATGCTATATACTGCATGGGTGATATCGTTGACTACGGACCTTCGAATCAAGAATGTGTCGAGCTGATCAGGGAAAAGGCTGACCTAGTGGTGAGAGGAAACCACGATAATGCCGTGGCGTTCGGTGTGGACTGCGGATGCGGATACGAGATAAAAGAGCTGTCCCAGGAAGTGAGGAAGATAACCGTTGAAGATATATCCGAGGGATCTAAAGATTACCTTCGCGAACTACCGATGACTGAATCCAGAGTGGATCATTTTCTGACACATGCTTCCAAAGATGATCTGTACAAGTACCTCAAGCCTGATACACCAGAGGACGAATTCAAAGGATTCAAAGATATCGATCAGAACCTGGTATTTCTAGGCCATACTCATATACCCATGGACAGAAAGGTCAACGGTAAAAGATACATCAATCCCGGCAGTCTTGGTCAACCAAGGGATGATGACACCAGAGCGGCT